>NZ_CAUTSL010000030.1:0-26697 GCF_963540955.1 Actinomyces bouchesdurhonensis | reverse complement strand
GCGACGCACAGGTCGTCGGCCCACACGAAGCGTCCGGGCCACACGCCCGAGATGATGTTTTCAAAGACAGTGCTCATGCGACTATTGTCACCTATTTGCGCTCGCTTCGGTAGGTGGGCGCGTCCGGCGGGGCGGGCGGGGGTGAACTACGCTGGTGGGGAGTATTGTTACGCGACCCATCGTTAAGCGAGGAACGCACAGATGAGCGAAAATCCGCAGAGTGCCCCGGCCCAGCGCTACACCGCTGAGCTCGCCGGTCAGATCGAGACGAAGTGGCAGGACCGCTGGGAGGAGCTGGGCACGTTCTACGCGGACAACCCCACGGGCGACCTGGCTGGCCCGCTGGCCTCCCGCAACCCTTTCTTCATCCTCGACATGTTCCCCTACCCCTCGGGTAAGGGCCTGCACGTGGGTCACCCGCTGGGCTACATCGCGACCGACACGCTGGCGCGCTACCGCCGCATGAAGGGCGACAACGTCCTGTACACGATGGGCTATGACGCTTTTGGCCTGCCCGCTGAGCAGTACGCCGTCCAGACCGGTCAGCATCCGGCTATCACGACGAATCAGAACATCGCGAACATGCGCCGCCAGCTGCGCCGCATGGGTCTGTCTCACGACTCGCGCCGCTCGTTTGCGACGACCGACATTGAGTACGTGCACTGGACGCAGTGGATCTTCCTGCAGGTCTTCAACTCATGGTTCGACCCCGAGGCCACGGCACCCGACGGCTCTTCCGGCGCTGCC
This sequence comes from Actinomyces bouchesdurhonensis, assembly GCF_963540955.1. Classification (NCBI taxonomy): domain Bacteria; kingdom Bacillati; phylum Actinomycetota; class Actinomycetes; order Actinomycetales; family Actinomycetaceae; genus Actinomyces; species Actinomyces bouchesdurhonensis. Next base: position 25,950 of record NZ_CAUTSL010000030.1, on the reverse strand, counting down.
CGCCCGATCGGTGAGCTGATCGCCAAGCTCGAGTCAGGTGAGATCCGGCCGGAGGATGGCTCGGACTACAACTCCCTGGACCGCGCCGCCCAGGCCAAGGTCGTCGACTCCTACCGCCTCGCCTACGTTTCCGAGGCCCCCGTCAACTGGTGCCCCGGCCTCGGCACGGTCCTGGCCAACGAAGAGGTCACCGTGGACGGCCGCTCCGAGCGCGGCAACTACCCGGTGTTCAAGCGCAACCTGCGCCAGTGGATGATGCGCATCACCGCTTACGGCAAGCGTCTGGTCGACGACCTCGACACCATCAACTGGCCCGAGAAGGTGCGCACCATGCAACGCAACTGGATTGGCCGGTCAGAGGGGGCTACCGTCCGCTTCGACGTGCCAGGCGCGCGTGAGGCTGGCGCCACCCCCGATTTCCTAGACGTGTACACGACGCGCCCCGATACCCTCTTCGGCGCGACCTTCATGGTCGTCGCCCCCGAGCACCCGATCCTCGGAGGAACCGCCGGCGGCGACGCCGGCGACGAGGCAGCCCTCACCCTACCTGTCTCCTGGCCGGAGGGCACGAAGGATGCGTGGACGGGCGGGGCTGCTTCCCCGGCGGCGGCCGTGAGCGCCTACCGCGCCCAGGCCTCGGCCAAGTCCGAAGCCGAACGCGCCGACGAGGAACGCACCAAGACCGGCGTCTTCACGGGCCTCTTCGGTATCGATCCCGTCAACGGTCGCGAGGTCCCGATCTTCGTCGCCGACTACGTCCTGTGGGGCTACGGCACGGGCGCCATCATGGCCGTGCCCGCCCACGACGACCGCGACTGGGCATTCGCCCGCGCCTACGACCTCGACGTCGTGCGTACCATCGGCCCCGCGGACGACCCCTACGGCCCCGACCTCGAGGCCGGAGCCTACACGGGCGACGGCGTGGCCGTCGACTCCGCGAACGACGAGATCGACCTGAACGGCCTGGCCAAGGACGAGGCCAAGGCCGCCATGATCGAGTGGCTGGTCGCCAAGGGTCTGGGCCACGGCACCGTCACCTACCGCCTGCGCGACTGGCTCTTCAGCCGCCAGCGCTACTGGGGCGAGCCCTTCCCGATCGTGTGGGACGAGGACGGTGTCGCGCACGCCCTGCCCGAGGAGATGCTGCCCGTCGAGCTGCCCGAGGTCAGCGACTACAGCCCCCGCACCTTCGACGCCGACGACGCCGAATCCTCGCCCGAGGCGCCGCTGGGCCGCGCCGAGGAGTGGGTGAACGTCACCCTCGACCTGGGCGACGGACCCAGGCGCTACCGCCGCGAGACCAACACGATGCCCCAGTGGGCCGGTTCGTGCTGGTACGAGATGCGCTACACCGACCCCACGAACTCCGATCGCTTCGCCGACGTGGAGAACCTGAACTATTGGATGGGGCCGCGCGAGGGTAAGGCTAGCGGCGGTACCGACATGTACGTCGGCGGCGTCGAGCACGCGGTCCTGCACCTGCTCTACGCCCGCTTCTGGCAGAAGGTCCTGTTCGACCTGGGCCACGTGCCCGACTCCGAGCCCTACCACACGCTCTTCAACCAGGGATACGTCCAGGCCTACGCCTACACGGACTCTCGCGGCCAGTATGTGCCCGCCGACGAGGTCGAGGGCGACGAGACCAGCGGCTTCACCTACAAGGGCGAGCCCGTGGGCCGCGAGTACGGCAAGATGGGCAAGTCCCTGAAGAACATCGTCACGCCCGACGAGATGTACGACGCCTACGGCGCCGACGTCTTCCGCGTGTACGAGATGAGCATGGGTCCCCTCGACCTGTCGCGCCCGTGGGAGACCCGCGCGGTCGTCGGCTCTCAGCGTTTCCTGCAGCGCCTGTGGCGTAACGCCGTCGACGAGGAGACCGGCGAGCTGACGGTCACTGACGAGTCCTCGGATGAGGCGACGCGCCGCCTGGTGGCGCGCACGATCGCCGAGGTCACTGACGAATACGAGAACCTGCGTATCAACACGGCGATCTCCAAGCTCATCGTCCTCAACAACCACCTGACCAGCCTGGATACTGTCCCGCGTGACGCGATCGAGCCGCTGGTCCTCATGCTCGCCCCCGTCGCCCCGCACGTGTGCGAGGAACTGTGGAGCCGCCTCGGCCATGAAAACTCCCTGGCCCGCGAGCCCTTCCCGGTCGTCGAGGATACCTCGCTGCTGGTTCAGGATAAGGTCACGGCCATCGTCCAGGTCAACGGCAAGGTGAAGGCGCGCCTTGAGGTTTCTCCCGCGATTTCCGAAGCCGACCTCGTCGCCGCTGCCTTGGCTGAGGCGCCGATCGTGAGGGCCCTCGGTGGGGCGCAGCCTCTCAAGGTGATCGCCCGCGTGCCGAAGCTGGTTAACGTCGTCGTCAAGAAGTGAGGTCTCATGCCTGAAGGCGATGCAGTCCGTCGCCTAGCCGGTACCCTCGACGAGCTTTTCGTCGGGGGTATCGTCTCGGCATCGTCCCCGCAGGGGCGCTTCGCGTCCTCGGCCGCCCTTCTGGACGGGTGGGTCATACAGCGTGTGCGCGTGCATGGCAAACACATGTTCATCGGTTTTGTCGCGCCCACCCCGGGTGAGGTGTACGAGGCCGGGGTGGACCTCCTCGAGGGCGCCGCGGCCGGCAGTGGTGAACCCCTCCTCGGCGAGGATGCTCCCTGGCCGGACCGGTGGGTGCACATCCACCTGGGCCTGTACGGCTGGTGGCGCTTCAACGGTGACGAAACTGTTGTTGATGAGGGGCACGGTGTCGCCCACCGCATCCCCAACGCCCAGAAGGGGGAGTGGAACGGACACTCCGAGACCCGCTGGGGCGAGGGGTTCGGCGAGGCCAAGGCGGGCGAGTGGGAGCCCCCGGAACCGGTCGGAGCCGTGCGCCTGCGCCTGTTCAACGACCACGCCGTCGCCGACCTCGTGGGTCCTAACCGCTGCGACCTCATCACGGATGAGGAACGAGTCGTAGCCGAATCGAAGCTGGGGCCCGACCCCCTGGACGCCGGGGCTCGCTCCGACGCCGAGGCTATGGAGCGTTTCGCCAAGGTCGCCCACTCGAAGAAGCGCGCGATCGGCGAGATCGTCATGGACCAGTCGATCATTGCGGGCGTGGGTAACATCTACCGTGCCGACGCCCTGTTCCTCGCGGGTATCTCACCGCACCGCAAGGGTGCCAACATCTCCCTCAAGCGCCTGCGGGAGTTGTGGGTCCTCATCTGTGACCTCATGAACCGCGGCCTGGCCGCCGGGCGCCTAGACACGATGGACCCGCAGGAGGCACCCAACCCGCCGATCGAAGGGGACGAGGAGGCCTCGCGCTGGTACGCCTACCACCGCACAGGCCGTCCGTGCCTGCGCTGCGGGACGCCGATCCGCGAAGCACTCATGCAGAACCGACGCCTGTTCTGGTGTCCGTCCTGCCAGCGCTGAGCGCAAGGATTCCTGCGGGGGGAGCGCGGGCCGCGGCTCGCGCTCCTGCCCGTGCAGATCAGGCGATTTCCTCGAATCCGAGAACCGAGTAGAGTTCTCGAGCGCCGCCGTGGCGCCTATCCAAGCGCAGGGCAAGGGAATCGAAACCCCAGTTCGTGCACCTGGAGGCCACCTCTGAGATGAGTGCAGTCGCGATGCCCCGCCGACGGTAGTCCGGCGCAACGATCAGGTCAACGACGAAGGGGCCATCGGGGGCATCATCCCAGGGTGACTCACGCACGACGAGGATCGCGCCGACGAGTGTGCCGCCGTCCCATGCGCCGACGAAAGAATCTTCGGTTGTTTCGCCGAAGGCGCCTTCGAAGGTGAGACGGAGTTCCTCGGAGGTTTCAAGAAGTGCCTCGGGCGTGACAGCGTCGTCGTACGCCTCGAGGGTGAGCGCCGCAAGAGCGGGAATGTCGAATGTTGTGAGCGTGGCGATCTCAATACCCTGGGGCCGATCCGCCGCTGACAACGCGTCCAATGGGGCATGTAGAGTTCGAGCGTCCATAAACCAACTATAGGTGAGGGTGCTCACTTTGTCGCGGTTCGTGAACGAATTCTCGACGGGTATTGCCCCAGACGAGCCGACAGGCTCAGATGTAGAGCGCCGGCTCCTCAAAGAAATAGCTCGGATCGACGATCAGATCGCGGTCGCGGGTATCCTTTTCTGGCTTGGGCAGCAGACGCGCGGGCACGCCGATCGCTACGTTGCCGCAGGGTACATCCTTGACGACGACGGCGTTAGCGCCAATCTTGACGCCGGTCCCAACAGTGATAGGACCTAAGACTTTTGCTCCTGCGCCGATCATGACATGGTCACCGACTGTGGGGTGGCGCTTACCCGGCGTCATGGCGACGCCGCCCAGGGTGACACCGTGGAAAATGACGACGTCATTGCCGACCTGCGCGGTCTGGCCGATGACGACGCCCGTCGCGTGATCGATGAACACACGTCGACCGATCTGAGCCTCGGGGTGGATGTCCACCCCGGTGACAGCACGGACAACAGAAGACAAAGCGCGAGCAGGCGTGTGAGCGCCGAACTGCCACAGGGCGTGGGACACGCGGTGAGTCCACAGGGCGTGCACGCCCGGGTAGGTCAGGGCGATCTCCAGAGAGGACGTGGCCGCAGGGTCACGCCGACGCGCGGTCATCAGGTCTTCGTGGAACAAACCGAGCGCCCTCGTGGGGAACACGCCAGAAAAAATGCGCGACAGGGCGTGGACGGTGAGCTTCACGGGTTCCTCCTCCGGTGGATGGATACGGCGAGTGCGCAAGTGGCCCCGGACATTCTATCCGGGGCCACTCTAACGCGTCATGACGGGGTGTTCAGTCTTCAAGACCGGCGAACAGTGCCGTCGAGAGGTAACGCTCACCCGTGTCAGGCAGCAGTGTGACAATCTTCTTGCCGACCAGTTCGGGGCGAGCCGCGACCACGGCGGCCCCCGCCAGGGCAGCACCCGAGGAAATTCCCACGAGCAGGCCCTCTTCGGCGGCGGCGCGGCGCGCGAATTCAAGCGCGGTCGCGGTCTCGACGGAGACGACTTCGTCGATGAGAGCCGCGTCGAAGGTGTCGGGCACAAAGTTAGGCATGAGGCCCTGAATACCGTGAGGGCCGGGGGCGCCGCCGGTCAGCAGGGGAGACTCGGCGGGCTGCACGGCGACGATGTGCACGTTCGGGTTCTTGTCTTTCAGGACGCGCGCGACGCCCGAGATGGTGCCGCCCGTACCCACGCCGGCGACGAACACGTCGACCTGGCCGTCGGTGTCCGCCCAGATCTCCTCGCCCGTGTGAGCGATGTGCGCGGCGGGGTTCGCGGGGTTCGTGAACTGGGAGGCGATGATCGCTCCGGGGCGCTCGGACGCGATGCGCTCAGCCTCGGCGACCGCGGCGGAGACGCCGCCCTTCGGGTCGGTGAGGACCAGTTCGGCGCCGAAGGCGCGCACGATCGCGCGGCGCTCCAGGGACATGGAGGAGGGCATGACGATGACGACCTTGTAGCCCCGCGCCGCGCCCACCATCGACAGGGCGATGCCCGTGTTGCCGGAGGTAGCCTCGACGATCGTGCCGCCGGGGGCCAGGGCTCCCGAGGCCTCGGCAGCGTCGATGATTGAGCGCGCGATGCGGTCCTTGACGGAAGAAGCAGGGTTGAAGGACTCGACCTTCGCGACGACGTCCACGTCGTCGCCAGCGATGCGGTTAATGCGAACGAGGGGGGTGCCGCCAATCAGATCGGCGACGGTGGAGGCGATGCGAGCCATGAGGGGTCCTTCCAAGAAAGTGGTACCCCCGAATTGTTATCCCCCGCTCGGAGCCTCGTCTAGTTCAACCCGGCGCGTTTCCACGTAGCGAAACTTTGCAACACCCGACGAGGCCTGGGCCAGGCACGCGTCAAAGGCGTCACGCTGCGCGGGGTCGATACCAATCGTGAGCGTCACCTCTTGAGTCCACGTGGCGTCCAGGATTGAGGCTCCACGCGCGCGCAGCTCCGCTTCGATGCGACCAGCATCAGCGGGATTCAAGCATGTTTGCAGCACATCGCGTTCCACGAGGTAAGCGATGGGAGCTGCGGCCACCGCCTCGGACACGGAGGTTGAATAGGCGCGTACGAGGCCGCCCCCGCCGAGCAGAATCCCACCGAAGTAGCGAGTGACGATCGCCGTCGCATTCCACGTGTTGGAGGCGCGCAGAGCTTCCAGCATGGGGGTTCCCGCCGTCCCCGATGGTTCCCCGTCATCGGAGGAATGCTGCAGGGCAGCGGCGTCCGGCGGATCAATGAGGTACGCCGAGCAGTTGTGACGCGCCTGAGGATGCTTCGTTTTCACCTCGTCAATGAGCGCACGAGCCTCCTTCGGAGTGTCCGTCCTGGCCAGTGTCGTGATAAAGCGTGATCGCTTGATCTCGATCTCGTGTGTGAGGAGCGTGCCTTGGGCGAGGGTGCGAAGAATAGGCATGGGGAAAGTCTAGGGGAGCCCCGCCGTTCCCAGTCTGTAACCAGAATCGCAGCCATGCTCCTGCGCGCAATATGCCGCACGAGCGGGCTCCGTGGTAATCTAGTTGGGTTGTCGCCGTGCGCCCGCGTGGCGCACCGATCAAAATAGTCGTCGAGAAAGAAGAGGAGCGGTAAGACATGGCAGTTCCGAAGCGCAAGATGTCCCGTGCGAACACCCGCACCCGCCGGTCTACTTGGAAGGCTGATCTTACCGAGCTGAACACCATCAAGGTTGCCGGCCGTGAGATCCGCGTGCCCCGCCGCCTGGCCAAGGCATACAAGAACGGTCTCCTGGACGTCGAGGGCTGACCTCGCATCCATGCACGGGCCCGGGACTCGTCGTCCCGGGCCTTCGTTATGCCCTACTCTCGTGCCACACGCCTGAGGGCACCGTGTGCCCGAGCGTGACACACGCAAAGGAACGCACATGAATCTGACGACCACAGTCCTCGCCGCGAGTTGGGGAGCGAGCCACGGCCTCGTCGCAGTGTCCGGAACCACCGACACCGGAGGGGCGATTGTGTCCCTCTTTGTCATCGCAGCAGTGGCAGCGCTCACACCATTGTTGGCCTCCCTCACACGCAAGCGCGTACCCGACGTTGTATGGCTCCTCATCCTAGGGGTTATCGTCGGCCCGGGCGTGCTCGGGCTAGCAACCCTGACAGAGCCGATCTCAGTGTTTCGTGAGGTCGGCATGGGCATGCTTTTCCTCATCGCCGGAACCGAGATCGACGTCGCACAGGTGCATGGGCAGGCCGGTCGGCGTGCCCTGGTTACGTGGCTCGCCTGCTTCGCCATCGGACTCGGCGCGTCGTGGGGCGCCGTCGCGGCCGCCGGGACGACGGGCGTGGAGAACTCAACTTACATCGCGCTGGCTATTGCACTCACCTCCACCGCGCTGGGCACCCTGCTGCCTATCCTCATGGAAGCCGGCGTCATGGGGACCACGATCGGCAAGGCCGTCCTAGTTCACGGGGCTATCGGCGAACTCGCGCCCATCATCGCGATGTCCCTGCTACTGTCAGCGCGCAGCCCCTGGCTTTCCTTCGCCGTGCTCATGTTCTTCGTGCTCGCCACCATCGTCGCCGTCGCGATCCCCACCCGCTTCGTGCTGCGCCACCCCGAGATTGGGCGCACTATCCTTCATGGCGCCCAGACCTCACAAAAGACCCTCATGCGCGTCGTCATGGTCATCCTGACAGGCCTCATGGCCCTGTCCGCCGTCTTGGATTTGGACATGGTGCTCGGCGCGTTCGCCGCCGGCGTCATCGTGCGCGCCCTGGCCCCCGGTAATTTCACGATGATCGAGGGAGAGTTGCGCACGCTCGGCTTTTCTTTCCTCATACCCCTCTTCTTCGTCACATCCGGCATGACGATTTCGCCGGGCGCCGTTACCACCCACCCGTTCCTGCTCGTCTCTTTCATCGGGGCGATCCTCCTCGTGCGCGGTCTGCCCATCGTTGTGTTAGAGCGCTTCCACGGGACCGTCGAGAGAGTTAACTGGGCCGATGCAACGCGCATCGGCCTGTACAGCGCGACTGGCCTACCTATCATTGTCGCTGTCACCGGCCTGGCCTCTTCCACGGGGATCATCCCGACCTGGCTGGCATCCCTGTTGGTCGTCGCCGGTGCACTGTCGGTGCTCCTCTTCCCGTTGCTGTCCTTCCTGTTGGGCCGCGCCGTTGGAAAGCGCGACTAACCTCCGCTAGTCTTACAAGCAGCGCACATGCGCCACGCCTCCGTAGCTCAATGGATAGAGCAAGGGCCTTCTAATCCCGAGGTTGCAGGTTCGAGTCCTGTCGGAGGCGCCACCGATCCGCACCGGATGAGTGTCGCCGTGCCCACGCCCGCGTGAGACGCGCCGACGACGAGCGGGGAGTCGATCATCCGACGTTGTCCGGATCCCCGGTTCTGTGTGCTCTCAACGCTGCTCAATGGGAACGATGGGCCGGGCGCGTCGCTGGTCCTCAGTCAGCGGAGTGATCATGTCGGCGAGGGTATCGGCCATCGGAGTGTGATCGTGGTAGTCCTGGAAGTAGTAGCGCGCCGCGACGAAACGTTCACGAACAGGGTTCGTGACGCCAGCCAGTCGATCCTCGCGACTCGGAGGTAGGAATGCTCTCGCATCCAGGTGGTAGCCAGCGTGGTGGGCGAGTTCGGAGAAGAACACGAGCTGCGAGCGCGTGTTTCCCTCGCGGAAGGAATGCACGACGTTGAGAGACACCCAGCGTAATGCTAGGTTGTCGACGAAGTCGCCCAGTGCCAGTCCGCGTAGATAATCGGCCTCCTTGAGGAGAGCGTACTCGTGTGTCGCGGCCTCGGTCAGCTCCCGCCCTGCTGACGTATATTCGTGCGGGACCGAATAGTCGCGCGGATCAAACTTGGGGAACGCTGACACATCGGGGCCGAACTTAATCATTGGCCCGCCCGTGGGTGCGCTGCGTTCCTGGCCCGCCCACACGAAGGTGTCCTGGAAGATGTGACGATGAATTGCCTTCATGTGGTCGTAGTCGAAGCGGCCCAGGAGAGGGGAGCGTGTGAGTTCCATCAGACGCAGCCGCGCCCAATGCTCCTCCAACGCACCGACCACCACCATCGACGGTATGCCGTTGGGGAAACGTCCTCCGCGAGTGAACTTGTTACGCATCGCGTGGGTCCCTGGGATGAAATAGGCATCCCACGACGGATCACTCATGATCCACGCCAAACTTCGCGCAGAGGTATTCCTCACCGAGACGCCCCGCTTCCTCGACGGTGATCTCGCCGGTCGCTGCCTTTGCGTGAAGCTCACGCAGATAAGGATCCGAGACCGTATGCCCCGCGAGATACAGGGCAGCGTCAGCAAAATCCAAGCAGTCTTGCGGTGTCACAGACGCTACCGTGCGGATGTTGGACATATGAATCCTCCTCATCGGGTGACCGGCGTCCATACTGGAAAAGTTCTCAGAGGTTCGACAATAGCTCAGCCGTACGAGGTCGTGGCCCCTTCGGGGGACACGTGCGGCGCTCGCACAGCGGCGTGGGGCGTTCCGTTGTCAGCTCTCCACATGATACTCGCGAACCAGGCCAGGAGAGTGAGTGGATGGGTACGAGACTGAGCCGCCGGGCTGGACTTGCCGCTTAGGAAAACTCGTCGCCGGGGGAGTATGAGCGAACCAACTACTGGCAGGAGTCCATCTCGGGTCACGTGAAATCGCGCTGTCACAAACTCCCGTTACGTGGACCGCCCCTGCGTGACCTGCGCGAAGGTGGAGATACTGGGGTCATGAACGCGCGAACGAACATCATCCGTCGCATGTGCGGGTCGATTCGTGCCCGAATGTGCAGCTGACACCGACGTCCGCCATCCACAGGCCCCGACCCGCCGTCACAACATCAGATGCACGCATGTGCACGCAGGCGGGACGATGCCGCGACCGAAGAGTTTATTGTGTCATTCTCCGACGACGATTACGCCTGTCCTTGCACCCACGACCACGAACCCACGCTCTTGTCCTTCGAGGTCATGCCTCCACGCAAGCCCTCCCTGGAAGCCTCGTTCTGGGACACGGTTGACCATCTCCTTCAGGTGCGTCCCGATTTCATGTCAGTGACCTACGGCGCGGGTGGCAAAGACCGCAATAATGCCCGCGCAACGGTTCAACGCCTCGTGCGCGACACCCCGATTCAGCCGATCGCTCACCTGACCTGCGTGGGCAATTCGACAGCCGAAGTCGTCTCGACCGTGTACGACTACTTAGAGTCGGGCGTACGAACCTTCCTCGCTCTGCGCGGCGATCCGCCGGCCGGTCAGGAGGACTGGACGCCCGGACCCGGCGGTGTCGCCAGCGCCACCGAACTTATTCACCTGATTCGCACGGTTGAAAAGCGCCGCTGCGACGCACACCCGGGCGAGGCTCTCCGCTCCGCCTTCAAACCCCTGACCATTGCCGTCGCCGCGTTCCCCGCGGGCAACCCCGCCGCGGGAACGACCCCTTCACAGGAGGTGGAGCGTCTCCTCGTCAAGCAAGCGGCAGGCGCGTCCTTTGCGATCACCCAACTGTTCTGGGACGCCGACGTCTATTCCGCCTTCGTCGAGCGCGCCCGCCGGGCAGGCGTCACCATCCCGATTGTTCCGGGAATCCTTCCCGCGACCGACCCGGCGCGCCTGCGCCGCGTCCAGAGCCTCACAGGTATTGAGGTTCCCGAGCAACTCCTATCCACCCTCGCCGGATGGGATGACCAGGAACGCCGCAATGAATTCGGCGCGGCCTTTGGTTCCCGCCTCATTCACGCAGTCCTGGACGCGGGCGCCCCGGGCGTCCACCTCTACACCTTCAACAGGGCCAAGCCCGTCTTGGACATCCTGGCCCTCATGGGAGTGACGCCCGACCCCCAGTGGTCCCCGGCCTCGCACCCCTTGACGCGCGACTGAACGCGCCCCTTTATCCACCCCGCGGCCGGGTGCGGGCCAAGCCCGCGTGCGCCGCACGAGTAGCACACCCAAGGAGAACACCATGTCCGCTGCCACCGCGCAGTTTCCCACCGCCACGATCCTGGCCTATCCGCGTATAGGCCGCGAACGTCAGCTCAAGCGTGCCCTCGAGGCCCGCTGGGCGGGTCGTATAACCGACGCCGAATTGCTTGACGCGGCAGACGAGCTGCGCAAGGAAAACCTGTCGCGCCTGGTCGCCCTTGGTCTTGACGCATCCGATGCTTCGCTTGCCGATGCGCCCTCCCTGTATGACCACGTCCTGGATGCCACGGTTCTCCTGGGTGCCGTCCCCCCGCGTTTCGCTGGACGTGAGGGCCTTGACCTCTACTTTGCTCTCGCTCGCGGCGACGACAAGGTCGGTCCCGAAGAAATGACGAAGTGGTTCGACACGAACTACCACTATCTGGTCCCCGAGATAGGACCCGACACGCCTCTGCGCTTCGCGGATGACACGGTCGTGCGCCGCTTCACGGACGCCCGTGAGTGGGGCTACGTGACCCGCCCCGTCCTGGTTGGTCCCGTCACCTACCTGGCCCTGGCTAAGGCCGACCCAGCTACCCCCAACTTCGATCCGCTCACCCGCATCGACGAGGCCGTGGCCGCATACGCGGAGGCACTGGCCTCCCTGCGCGCAGCGGGTGCCCCGTGGGTTCAGCTTGACGAACCCGCCTTGACATCCGACAACCTTTCGCACAGTCGCGCCGAGCTAGGCGAATTGGCTGTCCGCGTCTACGAGCGCCTCGCAGCCGCGACCGAGCGCCCCCAGATCCTGCTCACCACCCCCTACGGCGATGCCTCCCACGCGGTGGGCGCGCTGGCAAAGACTGGAGTCGAGGCCCTCCACGTCGACACGCTGCGCGGTTCCCTGCCCAAAGGAGCGGATCTGTCCGGCGTTACCCTCGTTGTCGGCGCTATCGACGGTCGTTACGTTTGGCGCGCCGACCTCGCCCAGGCGCGCGAGACCCTGAAGGCAGCGCAGGCCCTGAGCGCTGGCCGCGTCACCGTCGCCACCTCCAACTCCCTGCAGCACGTGCCCCACGACACCGCGCTGGAGACCTGGGACGACGCGACCCTCAACGAGAACCTGCACGCCTGGCTTGCTTTCGCTGATCAGAAGGTCGTCGAGGTGGTGACCCTGGCACGCGGACTGGATGAGGGATGGGAAGCCATCGACGACGAGGTCGCCGAGGCGTCTCGCGTCCTCGCCCAGCGCGCTGCCACTCCTGGCGTCGTGCGCCCCGAGGTCCGCGCGCGTGCAGCTGGACTGACTGAGGCCGACCGCACCCGCGAACCTTACTTGGAGCGTGAGGCCGCCCAGGCCGAGCGACTGCACCTGCCCCCGCTACCCACGACGACGATCGGGTCCTTCCCTCAGACCACCGACATCCGTAAGGCTCGCGCCGCCAACGCCCGTGGTGAGCTGTCTGACGCGGACTACGAGGCGCGCATGCGTGAGGAAATCGCCTCGGTGATCACCCTCCAGGAAGAGTTGGGCCTGGACGTTCTCGTCCACGGTGAGGCCGAGCGTAACGACATGGTCCAGTACTTTGCGGAACTGCTTGACGGTTTCGCTGCGACACGCAACGGCTGGGTACAGTCCTACGGCTCTCGTTGTACGCGTCCGTCCATCCTGTGGGGCGACGTCTCCCGCCCTGCACCCATGACCGTGAGCTGGACCACCTACGCTCAGTCCCTGTCGGATAAGCCCGTCAAGGGCATGCTCACAGGTCCGGTTACGATCATCGCGTGGTCCTTCCCGCGAAATGACCTGCCCCTGGCCGAGATCGCTGACCAGATCGGCCTGGCCCTGCGCGACGAGGTCGCCGACCTCGAGGCCGCCGGTATCGCCGCCATCCAGGTCGACGAGCCCGCCCTGCGTGAACTCCTGCCCCTGGATGCCGACCGTCACGCCGACTACCTGAACTGGTCGGTGGGATCCTTCCGCCTGGCCACCTCCTGCGTGCGTCCCGACACCCAGATCCACACCCACCTGTGCTACTCCGAGTTCGGCCAGATCATCGACGCCATCAAGGGCCTGGACGCCGACGTGACCTCGATTGAGGCGGCGCGCTCGAAGATGGAGGTCGTCCCCGAGCTAGCCGAGGCCGGCTTTGATCACGGTATCGGCCCCGGCGTGTGGGACATTCACGCTCCCCGCGTGCCTAGCGTCGAAGAACTCGCTGAGCTGATCGGCCTGGCTGCTGACGCTGTTCCGGTCTCGCGCCTGTGGGTTAACCCCGACTGTGGCCTGAAGACGCGTGGCTATGCGGAAACGAAGGCGTCGCTGGACAACCTTGTCTTCGCTACTCGGCAAGTGCGTGCCCAGCGTGGCCTGGACGGCTGAAACGTCGCCTAGGCGTTGAGGTGAGGGGCGGGACCGAAAGGTCTCGCCCCTTGCCATAGCAGCATCATCGCAGGCCACCCACGGCAACGAGGCCGAGACGGAGTATGGGAGGTGGTAGTTCTCGTCATGCGCCGTGCGATGACATCGAAGAACACACACTCATCCGACGCACATACCTGTTACACAATCTCACCTATTGAACATAGTGTTGCTGCCTTGGCCAGGCTTCGACAAACTAGAGCCATGACGACCTTCGCGAACCCTATGTGCTGCCCCTCCGGCGGCATGATCTCGCGAATGTGTATGTGATTGACGCCCCAGATACACCTGTCAATCACCGCCGCAGTGATATACCCACGTCGAAAGTGGGAGTGCGGCCCCGAAGAATCGGATACACCCATGACTCTCGTCAACGCCCCCGCCCCCTCCGTCCGCAACGCCGACGACCGCCCCACCTCCTATGAGGAATTTCTGGATGTGCTAGCTGGCCTGCGTCTAAGTTCCTCCCGCATCGACATTGACATCGACCGCGGACAGGTCACTCTCGATGGGCGCGATGCGGGACTGTCCGCCAAAGAACACGACCTCCTCGCATACCTGGCCGCTAACGCCGACCGCGCTGTCACCCGCGACGAACTGTTCGCATCCGTGTGGGCCCACGCGGACCTCGGAGCCGACTCGCGCACCGTCGATGCTCACATTCGTCGCTTGCGCAAGAAGCTCTCCGCGGCTCCCGACCTCATCTCGACGGTGCGCGGCGAAGGCTACCGCTTCAACTCCACGCCCGCGGTGCGCGTGCGCGTCACCCGCCCCGTCGCCCTCGCCGCCTGATCCACTCCTCGCCACGGCCCCGCCGCAGCACCCGACCCGGCCACCGCGCGCACGGCCCATGCGACAATCCCGGGCGGCTCCCATCCCAGACACGCGCCCGCGGACAGCAATAAAAGAGAGGGGCCACGGCCTCGTCCACCGAAGCCGCGCCCCTCTGCGACGCCGAGCCCTCTCTTAAATCACGAGCCGCGTGATCTCAGAATCCAGCGGCAGCTCCTCCACGTGCAGGGGAGAGGCCTCCATCCGATGCCGAAGCCCGTTGATGTCATCCGGGTTGGTCAGATCGATGCCTACGAGAGCGGGTCCGAGTTCACGGTTGTTCTTCTTCGTGTACTCGAAGTGCACGATGTCGTCCGCCGGTCCCAAAACATCCTCCAGGAACATGCGCAGCATGCCCGGCTGCTGAGGGAACGTCACGAGGAAATAGTGGCGCAGGCCTTCGTGGCGCAGCGAACGCTCCATGACCTCCGCGTAACGCGTCAAATCGTTGTTACCTCCTGACACAACGCACACGATCGCGCCGTCGCTGCGACCCAAAAGTGCCTTGCGATCGGACGGATCCGTCAAGAATACGTGCGCGGCTGTCGAAGCGAGGGCGCCAGCGGGTTCGGCGATAACGCCGTCGGACTGGTAGAGCTCCAGCATTTCCGTGCAGACCGCACCCTCGGGTACGACAAGCACGCAGTCAACGAACTGAGAGGCAATGTGGAAGGGTAGTGCCCCCGCGCGACCCACTGCCGTACCGTCCACGAAAGGATCCACCTTCGCCAGAGACATCGGCTGGCCCGCCTCGAGGGCCGCATGCATCGACGCTGCGCCCGCAGGCTCCACACCGATGATCCTAACCTCCGGGCGATTCGCACGCAGCCACGTCGCGATGCCCGCCACGAGGCCACCGCCGCCCACCGGGATCAGGACGGCCGCCGTATCCGTCGGCATCTGCTCTTCGAGTTCAACGCCGATCGTTCCCTGGCCCGCGATCGTGAATGGGTCGTCGTAGGGATGAACGTACGTGCGTCCCGTCGCGCGAGCCGCCTCCTGGGCGAGAGCATTGGCTCGATCAAAGGTACCGTCTACGATGACCTGCTCGACACACTTTCCGCCGATCGTCGCAATGCGGCGACGCTTCTGTCGGGGAGTATTCGACGGCAAATAGATGGTGCCCCGCACGCCCAGATGCGCGCACGCATAAGCCAAGCCCTGCGCGTGGTTACCGGCCGAGGCACACACAACACCGCGTTCACGCTCAGCGGGTGACAGGAGCGACATACGCGCATACGCTCCGCGAACCTTGAAAGAACGGCACTTTTGCTGATCCTCACGTTTGAGGAGAATATCGACGCCGGCCTCGGAGGACAGGCGCTCCGAGCGCTCCAGGTTCGTACGCACGGCCACCCCTTCCAGGGCGGTCGCAGCCTGACGGATGTCCTTGGGTGTGGTCACGTGAGAACTAGCGGGCATGAAAACTCCTTCCAATACCCTTCCAGTGTAGTAGTGGCCACCGCAGCCGCGACCCGCCCAACCGTATGACGAGTCGCGCACTAACATAGAGGGCGTGAAAACTCTGAAAGACCCCCTGGTCTGGATTGACTGCGAAATGACAGGCCTTGATGTCGCGCGTGATGCCCTCATCGAAGTGGCGGTTGTTGTCACCGACGGCGACCTGACAATCGTCGACCCCGGCATGGACGTTCTCATCACACCTCCTGCGGACGCGTTGGAGAACATGAATGACTTCGTGCGCAACATGCATACCTCCTCCGGACTGCTTGATGACCTGCACACCTGTGGCGTGTCGATGGAAGAGGCAACCGAGCAGGTCCTGTCCTACATCAAGCGTTTCGTGCCCCAGCAAGGCAAGGCCCTCCTGGCTGGTAACTCGGTGGGCACCGACAAAATGTTCCTCGAAGCGAACATGCCTTCCGTCGTCAACCACCTGCATTATCGCCTCGTGGACGTCTCCTCCATCAAGGAGCTTGCTAAGCGCTGGTACCGCGCGGCCTTCGCCGAGTCGCCCGAGAAGCATGGTGGTCACCGTGCTCTGGCCGACATCCTGGAGTCTATTCAGGAGCTGGAGTACTACCGTCGCGTTCTGTTCCCCTCCGAGCCCGTCACAACGGAGCATGCCCGCGAGGTTGCACGCGAGGTCATTGCTCTGGGTATTCCAGCGACGTGCGAGATACCCGAGGCCTGACTTCCCCCACGCATCAGCATTCGGCGGCATCCCGGTGAGGGGTGCCGCCACGCGCGAGTCCTGCATGCGCTGCGTGTCCACAGGGGATGGTTCGTGTCACGTTTTCCACAGGGGGTCGCGGGTGTCTGCATCTATCCACAGAACGCGTCTCCTGGCTTGAAAGGCGGAGGATCGCGGGGTTTCCTGGAGGTATCCGGCACTCGCCGGGCAGTATCGGAAAGGGAAGCAATGATGCAGGACATTTCAACGACCCTCAAGGGGCGTATCGGTTCGGTCCCGACGATGAAACATATCAAGGGAGACACGTGCGTGACGACGTTTCGCCTGGCAATTCCCCGCTGGCGTTTCACGGTCGATGCGCGCACGGGCAACGCCTCCTACGTGGAGGATGGCGCCTACTGGTACACGATTGAGACGTGGGACAAGCTAGCCGACAACGTGGTTCGCTGCTGCTGCAAGGGCGATCCGGTGATCGTGGTGGCCCGACCTGTCCCGAACGCGTGGGTGGACGCGAACGGGCAGATCCGTTCGTCTATTGTGTTCCGTGCCAGCGCTGTTGGGCATGACATGGCGAAGGGCACGTCGCGGTACACGAAGAACGGGGCTCATTCGACGCAGGAGCCGGCTGCTGGCAGCCCGAATGATCCTTTTTCGACGAGGACCGAACACTCTGGGCGCGAGCCGCTTAGCGAGACGGAGACGGTGTGCTGTACCCCCGTGCCGGACGGAAACATAGCGGGTGAAGGGGCGCATGGGTTGGTTGGTGCGCAGCCGCAGCACACTTGTGCTCTGGCAGAGAACCCGGTCGATGCGCGAACTGGTGACGCAGGCCAGGAACCGGCCGCGGTGCAAGGAGTGCCGACCAGTACGGCCTTGCAGGTGCGCGACGGGTGCCCACCAGTCGCCCCTGCCCCGTATCCGCACGACGGGCCCGAGGAGGACTCCTCGGACCCGTGTTGGCAGTCGGTGTCGCGTTTCGACTATTCGGCGGTGAAAGGGACCCCCAAGGCCTCGGATGAGACTGGAGAAGAGCCGGAGGAACCCGCGCCGCCCGAGGATCTTTTTTAGCCTGGCGTGTCGGCGATGATCACTTGAGCGATCGCGGTTGGTCCGTCGTGGCTGATCGAGACGAGTACCTTCCACGATGAGGAGGAACCCAGCGATTCCACGCAGGCGGCACTGACACGACCGTGTAACGCGATGGCGGGTCGGTTCCACTCATCGTGGATGACCTCGATCTCGCGCCAGTCGACCTCGTCTGTCCCGATGAGGGGAGACTGACCAAAGAGCGCGCACGACCACGCCTTGACGAAGGCCTCCTTCGCGGCCCACAGGCCGCCCGCGTGACGAGCCACGGCCGCGTCGTAGCGGGCGGAACCGGGATGCGCGCCCGAGGTCGCGGCGGCGCGTGCGCGGACCCGGCGGGTCTCCCGGGGCGTCAGTACGCCCGCCAGGAAGGCCGAGCCTGGCTCCCTCACCTGAGCGGCAAACTCAGGGAGGGACACCAGGTCAACGCCGAGTCCGCGCATCACTCACTTGCTTTCCGGCAGGTGATAGAAGCCGTCCTCGCCGAGGCGAGCGTTTGGATCCAGCAGGATCGCGGCCTCGACCTCGTGCGCATCACCCGCGACGCCGGCAGCCGGATCGTCGGGCAGTCGTCGTGCATCAATCGAGGTGAACAACGGGGCGTGGCCCAGCATACCCATCTCGATGTGACGCTGACCGCTTCGTAGGCGACGATCGGAAGCAGCACGCCAGGCATCGAGTGCGTCGCGACCGAACTCGCGCTCCACGATGGCCTCGAAGGCCGCGGGGTTGACAAGGGCCAGGAAGCCGGAGACATGTCCGAAGCCGAGCGAGGTCGCGAACGCCGCGCGCACCGGACCGCGCGAGTTCAGATTCAGCGGGGAACGCAGCCACACGAGCGGGCTGTACTGTTCCATCGCGTCGTCAACGCAGTCGAGTGCGACGTTCGCGGGGATCATGCCCGTGCGGAACACGTCGATGATACCGCCGACCTGGAACACGCAGGCACCGCCCTTCGCGTGACCCGTGAGGGTCTTCTGCGAGACGACGAGCAGCGGGTTACCGGGGGTGCGGCCCAGCGCCTTGCCGACGCGGGTGTGCAGGTCCGACTCATTCGGGTCGTTGGCGTTCGTGGACGTATCGTGCTTGGACACGAAGGACACATCGTCGATACCGACGCCGAGTTCAGCGAGGTTACGGGCGATAACGGAGTGTGCTCCGCCGCGTGCCACCGCGAGGGCACCCAGGCCGGGGGCCGGGATCGAGGTGTGTGCGCCGTCGCTGAAGGTCTGCGCGTGAGCGACGACCGCCAGGACCGGCAGGCCCATCTCGAGCGCGATCGAACCGCGGGTCAGCAGCACCGTTCCGCCACCCTGCGCCTCAACGAAGCCGCCGCGGCGGCGGTCGTTGGCGCGCGAGACGAAGCGCGGGGAGATTCCGCGAGCGAGCAGGTCGTTCGAGTTCGCGGTCGCGTTCATCGCTCCGAAGCCCACGATGGACTCGACCTGGATGTCGTCGATGGCGCCAGCCACGACGAAGTCGGCCTTACCTGCCTTGATTTTGTCGAGGCCCTCCTCGATGGATACCGCGGCGGTCGCACAGGCGCCAACCGGGTTGATCATCGAGCCGTAGCCGCCCACGTAGGACTGCATGGTGTGGGCTGCGACCACGTTGGGCAAGGTCTCCTGCAGGATGTCCTGCGGGTAGTCTTCGCCCAGGAAGCGGTCAACGAAGAGCTTGTGCATCGACCTCATGCCACCGAAACCGGTGCCCTGCGTGGAGGCCACGGTCGCCGGGTGGACGATGCGCAGCAGTTCGGCGGGACTGAATCCTGCGGACACGAAGGCGTCAACGGTGGAGACCAGATTCCACACGGCGATCGGGTCGATTGAGTCCAGCATAGAGGCCGGGATGCCCCAACGCGACGGGTCAAAGTCCGTGGGGAACAAGCCACCGATGCGGCGGTTGAGGGTCGCGCGACGCGGCACGCGCACCTGGGCGCCGGACTTGCGGGTCACCTGCCACTCGCCGAACGCGGTCTGCTCAATGACGGTGAACTGCGGGTCAGCCTCGGCGTAGGAGCGGGCCTCGGCCTCGTCCTCGACCGTGAACGTGATGTCGCGGTCCAGGAAGACCATCGCGGACTCGGGCGTGTAACCGTCGTGCAGTGGGCCGTCGTCGTGGAAGAAGCGCACACCGGAGCGGGCCACGACCTCGTCACGGTAGCGTTCGAAGATCTCCGACTCGGGGACCAGCTGATCGTCCTTGTCGTACCATCCGCCTACGGGGGTGTCCGACCAGGTCAGCAGGCCGGTCATCCACGCCAGTTCAAGAACACCCGCGGGGGTGAGGTCGACGGTGCCGTCGGTGTGAATCCCGAGTTCAGCCTGGACACGGGTACGGGCGCTGCCCCACGGGCCGACCTCGCCATGACCGACGATGACGACCGTGTCGGCCAGCGACGCGGAGGTGTCACCCCACTGAGCGGGCTCGACGTGCGGCACGGTGACCTGCGAGGGCGAGGGTAGCGCGGACACGGTCGCGACCGGCTCGGTGGCTTCGACCTCGGGCGCGGTGGCCTCGACCTGGGCGCGCAGGGCGCGCAGGTCGATGGAGGAGTTCAGCCCGCCGGTCAGGTCGGCGTTCACCGGAGCGATGGCAGCCTGGGCGCGGACCTCGGCGCTGGAGAGCTTGAGTAGCTGCTGGGCCATTTCCTCGGTCGACCAGGTGCGAACGCCCGCAGCCTCGACGGCGGCGACCATCGGGTCGTTGCCGCCCATCAGGCCGGTGCCGCGCACCCAACCGATTCGCGGGTGAGCGATCGACACGCGCGAACCCCAGATCGGCTCGGCGGCCCAGCGGGTCGCGATCGCGTCGAAGGAGGCCTTGGCCTCGGCGTAGGCGCCGTCACCGCCGAAGATGCCTCGGTTGGGGGAACCGGGCAGGACGACGTGCAGGCGGTGGTCGGCGTGCGTGTCGGAGCCGATCGCGCACAGGCCGGCGATGGAACGCTCGACGCTCCACAGCAGCAGGCGCATCTGGTTCTCAGAGGCCGGGCCCGCGTCGGCGAGCGTGCCGGAAACGCGCGGAGCAGCGAACGGGTAGAAGAGCGTCGGGACCAGGGCTTCCTTGGTCACCTTCACGTCGGCGCCCACGGACTTGGTCTGCTCGGTGCCGATCCACTCCACGAGCGCGTCCACGTCGCGGTAGGAGGCCAGGTTCGCGGGAACCAGCCACAGCCTCGCGCCGCCCGCGGCGTGCGTGCGGTACAGCTCCTTGGCGAAGGCCAGGCGTGAGGCGGAAATCGACGAGGAGGTCGCGATGACGGTCGCGCCGCCGGCGAGCAGGCCGCCCACGACCGCGCCGCCGATGGAGGCGGGGGTCATGCCGGTGACCACTGCGACGTCGTTCGCGAAGGGCAGGTCCGCCGCGGAGGAGGACGCATCGACCGCGATCTGCGCGAGGCGGTCGGCACGGTTCGCGTCGCCTTCCGCGCGCAGTCGGTTCGCCCAGTACGAGGCCTGCTTAGCAACGGCGCGGCCGGTGCCCACGAAGGACGCGCCCTCGGCGAGGGTGCCTTCGATGGCGAAGCGTGCGACGTCCTCACGGGCAGAGGCCCAGCGGTCGTCCAGGAGGACGGCACGGGCAGCATCGAAGCGAGGCTCGACCAGGTCAACCCAGCCGGACCCCAGTTCGGCGGCGACGGCGTCGATGACGCGCGCGTCGTCGTTGGATTCTTCGCCCGTGGGGGCGGGCGCATTCAGGCCCAGCTCGGACAGGATCGTGCGAGCCGTCTTGGCCAGGACACCGTCCTCGCCCGTCACGGATGCGGCGTAGGCGTCCAGTGCCGCGGAATCCACGACACCGCCACCACTTGTGCCACCGGTGCTGGGCAGGGACACGGCAATACCTTCGCGGGCAGCGACGGCGGCCACGGCCGCGTCGATGAGTGCATCGACACCCGCGCTGTTCGTCGGCGCGTCCACCGGCAGGGTTGCCAGGTCACCATCGCGTGTCGAGGCACCCTCGCGGGTTCCCAGGACGATCTCGGCGGTGACGTGCTGGGCCCAGCCGGCACCGAGCTGCCACGTGCCGGTGACGCGCTCGGCGATGCGGGCGGCCTTAACGCCAGCGGCACCGAATAGCTTGCGCGTGCGCTCCTTGACGGCTTCGGCCAGGACCGGACCGAAAGGCTTGTATCCCTTGGCGGCCTTGTCGACCGTGGCGGATAGGGTGGCCACGTCGGCCTCACCGGCGCCGTCGATAGAGTTCAGCCCCAGCTCGGAGGACATGTCCATGAGGAGCTGATTGCGACGCGAGGACACGCCGTTGGTCAGTGATTCGGTGGTGTCGGTGGCGCCAACCTCGTCGATGCGGATCTTCGCGGACAGTGCTAGCAGGGTTCGAATCGCGGAGGAGGCCGTGAAAGGCAGGTCCGCGACGTCGGCGCCCGAGGGGCCACCGGTGGGCGCTGCGGGGGCCGGAGCCGGGGCAGCCTCCGCGGCGGGAGCCGGAGCAGCGGGCGCGACCTGGGCTGCAGGAGCCGGGGCGGCGACCTCGACGATCTCCTCGTCGTCCTCGTCCTCGATCACGGCGACGTCGGTCGCGTAGACGCGGGACTCGTCGCGCTGGACGTTAAAGACCTCGACGCGCGAGAGCGCGAACTCGGGGGCGAGCAGCGTGCGCGCGGCCAGGTTCGCCAGGGTTGGGGCGGCGCCGAGGCCGACCTCAATGACCTGATCGACGCCCAGGCCGACAACGCCGGGGGCGGCCTCTTCGGTCGAGAGCAGTACGCGCTGCGTCTCGATCCAGCGCACCGGGGAGGCAAACTGCCAGCACAGCAGCTCGATGAGAAGTGTGCGGGTCAGAGCGCCTGGGTTGGCCAGAGCCGCGTCCCACGCGCCGGGAGCCTCAAGCAGCTCGCGCACCGTCTCGGAGGGGACCACGTCGAGGATGGACTGGGCGAACTCGCGGGTGAGTTCGAAGGGACGCGCCACCAGGTTGGGGATGTAGCGGCCCACGAGCTTCGCGGGATCGATCTCTGCGGGAATACGCTCGTCAAGCTTCGTGCGGAAGTCCGCCACGCCGCCTCGCAGAACGGTGGAGTGGAAGGGCACGTCGATGCCGGGAACGTACATGAAGGGGCGCTTGCCGCCGCGCTCGGCGGCGCGCTTGGATGCGTCCCCCTCGAGAGCCTTCAGGCCCGCGACCGTACCCGCGACCGCGTACTGCTGGTCGGCCAGGTTGAAGTTCACGATCTGGAGGAACTCACCCGAGGCCTCGGCGATCGAGGCGACGTACTCCACGACGTGAGCGTCGTCCACGCCGAACTGGTTGGGACGCAGGGCGCCCATACGGTAGTTCGAACGGCCGTTCTCGTCGCGGGGCACGAGCGAGTGCATCGTGGAACCGCGCTGGAAGACCAGGTCGAGGACCGTCTCGAGCGGGAAGACCTCGGCGTAGGCGGCCAGCGCGTCGTACTCGCCGAGGGAGTGACCGGCGAAGGCAGCGCCGGGGACCAGGACGCCCTCTTCGCGCAGGCGAGCCGTCTGGCCGATCGCCAGCGTCGCGAGCGCGACCTGCGTGAACTGGGTGAGGTTCAGGACGCCCTCGGGGTGGCGGTAGGTCACGCCACGCGCCACGATCTCGGTCGGGTTATCGCGCACAATCGCCAGGATGGAGAAGCCCATCGCCGAGCGCGTGTGCGCATCCGCGCGGCGCCAGACCTCGTCCACAGCCTTGGACTTAGCGCGCTCGTCCAACCCCATGCCGGCACTCTGGATGCCCTGTCCGGGGTAGACGTAGGCAACCTTCGGGGCGAAGGTGTAGGCCGACGCGCGAGACACAACCTGCTTGTCGATACGGCAGGTGACCTCGAGGGACAGACCGCCGCCGACGACGCGACCAACGCGCTCGACAGCGATCTCAACCTCGTCATTCAGGTCCACGGTGCCGTACATGTAGTACGTCCAGCCGGCGATCTGGGCACCGCCCTGGTCACCAACAACGGCCTCGGCGGCGTGCTGAGCAGTGGCCGACAGCCACATGCCGTGCACGAGAGGCGCGTCCATGCCAGCGACCTTAGCGGCCGCGTAGGAGGTATGGATCGGGTTGTAGTCGCCAGAGACGATCGCAAAGGGCGTCATGTCGTCCGGGGCCTTCACGTTCACGCGGCGCAGGACCGAGCGGGGCGTGTCAACGACCTCGACAGTCGCGCCACCGAAGGGAGCGGCCTCGGAGGGGGCGCGGTTGCCGGTGGCGCGACCACGGATCGCGAAACGCTCCTGCGTGGAACCCACGTGCTCGCCGTTGGCGGTTAACTCGAGCGCGACTGTGACGATGCGACCGGAGGAGGATTCGTCGACAGCGGCCACATAGCTGGTCACATCAATCGTGGTGATACCGCGCTCAAGCATCTGCTCGGGCGTGCACTCCAGTGTGATCGAGTGATCGAGGTGGACGGCGTTCAGAAGACCCTCGATGACTGGGTAGTCATTGTGGATGGCCGAACCAAGAGCCGCGTAAATCGCGGGCCATGCGGGGCCGAGCAGGGCGTCGGGCGCCCAGGCGGCCAGCTCGTAGGTAGCGGGCAATGCGGCGCCGGTCGCCTCTGCGTGGTCAAAGCCCAGGGTCGGAGCCAGCGTGAAGGAGTAGTGGGCCTCGCCGAAGGCAGACTTGGTGGAGGAAATCATGACGGGGAGCGCATCGACGGTGTCGCCCGCGACTGACACGGAGGTCACGCCCGCGGTGGCCGCGAGCATCGCGTACATGTGCTGAGGCAGCTTGGCCTCGTCGATGACGGGAACCGCGCCATCCTCACCGGACAGGACGAGCGGGAAGATCAGCTCGCGCACCGCGTGCTTCTCGGCGCCGCGCGGATCGGAGTCCCAGGCGGTGTCCAGGTGGATGACCATGTCCACGCCGGTGTCGGTCGCCTTCAGGGAGACACGCTCCTCGTCGAGGATGGCTGCAGGGTTGGTCATGAGGTGGCCGGTCCATGAAATGAACGGAACCTTACGCAGCCACTCCTCGCGGGTCGCGGCCGGTTTGCCGTTGCCCAGGCGCGAAGCGACGGGGGTTGCCACCACGCCGGAGTCGGCCAGACGAGAAGCAGCTGCGGCCTCGAAGCGGCCCAGCAGGGAGGCGACGGGTTCGTCGACACGATCGATACCGGCCACGGAGACCGGGCCGGGGATGATACGGACCTGATCGGCGCTGTAGCGCTCGTCTTGGGCCTGCCACAGGCAGTCCTGGCCCCACCAGCGGATGAGGTCATCGTCCAAGATCGGGACGAAAGGCATCGGCTTGGGGTAGGAACGGCACAGGGCCGGGAACCATGCGGCGTCGATCGGTGTAACGTGCGTGGTCGCCGCGTTCGGGTAGGCGGCCATCAGGCGATCGGCGGCGGCGTGGGCGTCGGCGACGTCCTCGACGGTCGGGAACAGAGTCTCAACCTCGCCGTGGTCCACGGGGGCCAGACGCGCCTCGACGCGCTGGAGCAGATCGTGGTAGCGGATCTGCCATGTCGGATCAACCCACGGGTAGGACAGGTCGGCGAAGCGACGCACCCAGGCCTCGTAGGTCATCTCTTCGAGGTCGCCGAAGTAGGGCTTGGCCGTGTGGGAGAGGATCTCGACGATCTCGTCCTTGCGGGCGCGCACCTGGGCGCCGTCGGAACCGATCTCGGCGATGATGCGCGCGGCGGCGGCCGCCGCGTTAGAAACCTCGTGCATGTCGGCGCGCAGGTGGGACAGGCCCGACGTCATGCCGCCGCGGGTCACGCCCTCGCCGACCCAGCCGTCGAACTCGTCGCCGGCGGGCACGCCCGGTGTGGCCACGAGCAGCTCCTTGACAGCCTTCGTCGTGTGCGCTTCCTTCGTGGTCATCGCGGCGGTACCCACGAGGACGCCGTCCACGGGCATGGGCGGGCGGCCGTAGCGGGCCGACCAGTCGCCGGTCAGGAAGTCGGCGGCGCGCTCGGGGGTACCGATGCCGCCGCCCACGGTCAGGACGATGTTGGACTGGGCGCGCAGCTGCGCGTAGGTGGCCAGCAGCAGGTCGGAGAGGTCCTCCCAGGAGTGGTGGCCGCCGGAGTGGCCGTCTTCTACCTGGACGATGACCTTGATCGGGTCGGCCTCGCGGGCGATCGCAATCACCTTGCGGATCTGGTCGACCGTGCCGGGCTTGAAAGCTACGTAGGGGAAGCCGTCGGCGCGTAGCTGCTCAATGAGGGCCAGCGCCTCGTCCTTCTCGGGGATGCCCGCGGAGACGACGACACCGTCAATGGGGGCCCCGGACGCGCGCGAACGTGACACGATGCGGGCCTGGCCGAACTGCAGGTTCCACAGGTAACGGTCCAGGAACATGGAGTTGAACTCGGCGGTGTGGCCGGGGCGCAGCTGGGCGCGCAGGCCCGCCAGGTTCTCGTTGTAGACCTCTTCGGTCACCTGGCCGCCGCCCGCCATCTCGGCCCAGAAGCCGGCGTTCGCGGCGGCGGCAACGATCTCGGGATCGACGGTCGTGGGGGTCATGCCGGCCAGCAGGACGGGGGAGCGGCCGGTGAGGCGCGAGAAGGCGGTGTCCACGACGGTCTTGCCGTCGGGCAGGGTCACGAGGC
>NZ_CAUTSL010000029.1:0-28327 GCF_963540955.1 Actinomyces bouchesdurhonensis | reverse complement strand
CGTGAAGATGGTGCACAACGGCATCGAGTACGCGGACATGCAGGTCATTGCCGAGGCCTACACCCTCCTGCGCGAGGGCCTGGGCGCCACCCCCGCCGAGATCGCTGACATTTTCGCCGCCTGGAATGAGGGCGAGCTCAACTCCTACCTCATGGAGATCACCGTCGAGGTCCTGCGTCAGGTGGACGCCGAAACCGGCACGCCCCTCGTCGACCTCATCGTGGACGCCGCCTCCCAGAAGGGCACCGGCAAGTGGACGGTGCAGACCGCCCTCGACCTGGCCGTCCCCGTCACCGCGATCGGTGAGGCGACCTTCGCGCGCGGCGCGTCCTCCGAGCCCGCCCAGCGCGCGGCCGGCCAGGCGCTCGCGGGCAACGCCTCCGCTCTCGTCATCGAGTCGGACGAGGCCCGGGCCGCGTTCATCGAGGACGTTCGCCAAGCGCTGTTCGCCTCCAAGATCGTCGCCTATTCGCAGGGCTTCGACGAGATCGAGGCCGGCGCAAAGGAATACGAGTGGGGTATCGATAAGGGTGCTTTGGCTCGCATTTGGCGCGCGGGTTGCATCATCCGCGCGGCGTTCCTCGACGACATTACGCGTGCGTACGAGGCCGACCCCGATCTGCCTCTCCTGCTGGCGGCTGAGCCGTTCGCGACCCGCTTCCAGGAGTGCACGCCCGCATTGCGTCGCGTCGTGGCCAAGGCAGCCCTCGCCGGCGTTCCGATTCCCGTGTTCGCTTCGTCGCTGGCCTACTTTGATCAGGTTCGCGCGACGCGCCTTCCTGCCGCCCTCATTCAGGGCCAGCGCGACTTCTTCGGGTCGCATACTTATCGCCGGGTAGATAAAGAAGGCGTTTTCCATACTCTCTGGGCCGCCCCCGGGCGTCCCGAAGAGCAGTGGTCCTAATACGACCTCACTGAAGGACCACTGGCAGGGGGTTAGCGCGCCGCGCGGCGCGCTAACCCCCTGTGTTTGTGCCCATAGTTTGGGGAACTTTCAGGAAACATGGTTAACCTAGAGGTACAACTATCCGCTGAAAGGGCGAACACGTGGCGACTAGCAACGGAAAATCCAGCTGGAATGACATCGTCGGGTCGGGCAAGAAAGGCACGTCCGAAAGGGACTCTCTTCCCTCTCGACGCTTGGTTCATTCCGCGCATGCTTCCCGTTCTTCGAAGAAGGACGCCCAGGCCTCGTCGGGTGACAAGAAGCGCCCCGCGAAGAAGCGTTTCCGCTGGGCCAAGCGCATCGGACTCGGAATCCTGACCGTCTTCCTGGGGATCTTTATTGCTGGCATGGCCGCGTTCCTGTACCTGTACAACACGCTGGCCATTCCCGCGCCGGATGACCTGGCGCTCGCGCAGAAAACCACCGTGTACTACTCGGACGGTACGACCGAGATGGGTACCCTCGGTGACATCAACCGGCAGATCATCGACACGACGACCCTGCCCGACTATGTCCCCAAGACGATCGTGGCCTCCGAAGACCGCACGTTCTACACGAACAACGGCGTCGACCTGAAGGGTATTTTCCGCGCGCTCATCAACAACCTGCGGGGAGGCGCACGACAGGGCGGTTCGACCCTCACCCAGCAGTACGTTGAACGCTACTACATGGGTGAGACCACGTCTTACACGGGCAAACTCAAAGAAGCTGTCCTCGCGATCAAGATCAACCGTGAGAAGTCCAAGGACGAGGTCATCGGCGCCTACATGAACACGATCTACTTCGGTCGTGGCGCCTACGGAATCGACGCGGCCGCCCAGGCCTACTTCGGCCACGGTGCCGACCAGCTGACACTGTCCGAGTCTGCGCTGCTGGCCGCCGTCATTCCCGCGCCCTCCGCGTGGGATCCTGCCGTCAACCCGGACAAGGCGAAGGAACGCTGGGAACGCGACCTGAATCTCATGGTTGAGGACGGCTGGCTCACCCCCGCTGAACGTGATGCCGCCGTTTTCCCAGAGACGATCGATCCCGACACGCTCAATAGCGCATCGATGACGGGCACGACTGGCTATCTGATGGCCCAGGTTAAGCAGGAGCTGCTTGCTTCGGGTCAGTTCGACGAGGACAAGATCGGTCAGGGTGGCCTGCGCATCACTTCGACGATCGTTAAGGAGCATCAGGACCAGGCCGTCACGGCAGCCGAAGGCATGAATGATGTCGACGGTTGGGATCCGACCTTCCAGCATGTCGCCCTGTCGTCGATGGATCCCGAGACGGGTGAGATCCTCGCCGAGTACGCGGGTGCCGACTACGAGCAGCGCCAGCAGAATGCGGTCACGCAGGACATCGCGATGGCGGGTTCCTCTTTCAAGCCTTTCGCTTTGCTGGCGAACGCGCGCCTGGGCGGTACGGTCTACGACACGTACTCGGGTAAGTCGCCCCAGTATTTCCGAGGCATGGGTACCCCCGTTTCGAACGATGGCGGCTACTCCTTCGGCAATGTGACCCTCGTGAAGGCGACTGCTTATTCAATGAACACGGTTTTCGTTGGTTTGAATGACGACGTGGAGCCGGAGAACACCCTCCAGGCCGCTATCGATGCGGGCATCCCAGAGGACACCGTTGGCTTAAACGATGAGCTTTTGAACGTCCTGGGTCCCTCCTCACCTCATAACATTGACCTGACGACCGCCTACTCGACGATCGCGAACGGTGGCCAGCGCGTCACTGCGCACATCGTCAAGAAGGTTGAGGATTCGAACAACAAGCTGTTATATTCCGGTGACGTCGAACCCACGCGCGTGTTTGACGTTGAGGAGGTCTCTTCCATTATGCCGGCTCTCGAGGCCGTCACGAGCGGCGAGGGTACCGCTAACAACGTTGATGGCGCGATCCCGCGCCTGACGACGGCCGGCAAGACCGGTACTTCCTCGGATCAGTTGTCCGCCCAGTTCATCGGCTTCGTACCCGGCATGGTGACGGGCGTGACCATGTATCAGTCTGACGAGAATGGTAATTCGGTTCCCCTTGACGACGTGGGCGGCTTGGATCAGTTCCACGGCGGCGACTGGCCGGTTGACGTGTGGATTGATTACATGAAGCCGGCGACCGCGAACCTGCCTGGCAGCGACTTCCCCTGGAAGGTCGAGTCGAGCCGTAAGGTCCAGAACAATGCGCCGGTACCCGCGCCGTCCGCGACGAACGATGCTCCGCAGTCTTCCCCCGACGTTGCTCCGACACCGGAGGTTACCCCGAGTTCCGAGCCGACCCGTGAATCCGACGAACATGACAACAACGGTGGAAACAACGGCAACAACGGCGGGAACAACGGCAACAACGGCGGGAACAACGGCAACAACGGCGGAAACAACGGCAACAACGGCGGAAACAACGGCAACAACGGCGGGAACAACGGCAACAACGGTGGAAACAACGGCAACAACGGCGGGAACAACGGCGGCGGACGAAGAAATTAGCGCCTAGAACTGCCCAGGCGCGGGCCCCGAGGAGCATCCTCGGGGCCCGCAGTGTGTCGGGGATGTGTGCGCTGCTGAAATGACTGTCAAGCACCGGTCTTTGTGGAGACTTGTCGAGACCGTTTCCTTTCGTATGCAAAGGTGCAGGTGCTGTTGGCATGGGGTCGGGGTACCGCCAACCTGCGTTATCTATTCGGTCCCCGATCCAATGCCAAGTGGGGGGAGTTGTCCGTTGACTTCGACGGGGATGCGCTCGCGTACGCCGTTCTCGTGGACAGCGTAGCGCCCGAGCCACCGCCACGCTCCTGCGCTAGCGCCGATTATCTGCGTCTGGTCGGTTGTCAGGACGGCGCACTCCCCTTCGGGCAGGGTGGCGATGACGAAGCGGACCGGACCGAGGGTGGTGGCATCCCAGATTCGAGCCGTTCCATCCGGTGAACCCGTTAGGATATGGTCATCGTCGGGAGACCATGCGACGGCGCGCACCCAGTCGCCGTGGTGGAGTTTGTGTATTTCTTCGCCGGTGGCGGCGTTCCACACGCGGGCGGTGTTGTCGTCGGATCCGGTCAGGATGCGGTCGCTGTTGTGTGACCATGCGACGGCGCGCACCCAGCCATCGTGGTGGAGCATGCGTATCATTTCGCCGGTGGCGGCGTTCCACACGCGGGCGGTGTTGTCGTCGGATCCGGTCAGGATGCGGTCGCTGTTGTGTGACCATGCGACGGCGCGCACCCAGCCATCGTGGTGGAGCATGCGTATCATTTCGCCGGTAGCGGCATCCCATATGCAGGCGGTTCGGTCTGCTGATCCCGTGAGAATGCGCGTACCGTCCTTCGACCACGCGACAGAGGTTACCCAGTCACTGTGGGTGAGCCGAAGGCTTGCCCTGCCGGTGGTAACGTCCCAGACGAGAGCGCTATGGTCGGAAGAACCCGTGAGGATGCGTGTATGGTCAGGGGACCATGCCACAGCGTTGATCGATGCGCCGTGGGTGAGAGTCAACGTGCTGTGCCCGGTGGTGGCATCCCACGCGTGCGCTTTACGATCGTCTGATCCCGTGAGGATATGCCGCCCGTCGGATGACCAAGCCACCGAGGTGATCCAGCCACTGTGGCTGAGCGTGAGCATTCTATCGCCGGTGGTGGCATCCCACACACGCACGGTGTGGTTGCGCGATCCGGTGAGGATATACTGCCCGTCGGATGACCAGGCAACGGTCGTCACCCATCCGCTGTAGGTGAGCGAACGGGTATGCCACCCGGTTGCGCCATCCCAGATGTCGACGATGCCATTGCGAGAGGCCGTCAGGATGTGCTTGCCGTCGGGTGACCAGGCCATAGCGGCGATTGATCGTGTATGGTTGTCTGTACCGACGTTGTCACCGGTTTCGGCATTCCAGAGGCGAATTGTTCCGTCAGCCGATCCCGTTCGGATCGTGCGGCCTTTGTCCAGCCAGGACACGGAGAGAATCCGTTCGCCGTGGTTAAGCGTGTGTAGGTGGCCTCCGCTCTCCGCGTCCCAGACGGTTGCCTTGGAGTCCTCCGAACCCGTCAGGATGTACTCGCCGTCGGGTGACCAGGCCACCGCGTTGACGGCCTTATCGTGGTGGAGTGCGAGGATGTTTTCGCCCGTTGTAGCATCCCAGACGCGCGCGTTTCCATCGTCGGAGCCTGTCAGGATGTACTCGCCGTCGGGTGACCAGACCACCGCGTTGACCGCTTTCGTATGGGTAAGAACCCGAATTTTCTCGCCCGAGGTCGCGTCCCAGACATACGCCGTGGAATCGCTCGAACCCGTCAGAATACGCTTGCCGTCGGGTGACCAGGCCACCGCGTTGACGGCCTTATCGTGGTGGAGTGCGAGGATGTTTTCGCCCGTTGTAGCATCCCAGATGCACGCGTTTCCATCGTCGGAGCCTGTCAGGATAAAGTCGGCCTCTGGAGCCCATTCCATCGCGGTGATGGTGTCGGAGTGCCCTCCGAAAACGTGTATCTCGGAGTGCTCATCGGACAGTCCGTGTTGTGACGCAGGTGCCGTGAGAACGTCGGTGAGCCGAAGGTCTGCGGGGAATGCGTGCAGCAGTTGAGTGCGGTGCCGACATGCGTCCGCCAGGTTTGCTTCCTCCAAGTCGCAGTGGCGAAAGACGGTCCCGGAGAGGTCAGTGTCGGTGAAGTTGGTGTGTGTCAGCGTGCAGTGCTCATAGAGCGTACGCCGCATCGAAGCACCGCTGACATCGGCACGGTCCAGCCGGACGTGGTCGATGCGCGCGTCATCGAGCCTGGCACCTCGCAACGGTACTCCGCTGAGGTCCAGATGGAAGCGTTTCGATCCGATAGTCCACCCGCGCAGGTCCGTATCCGACAGGTCTAGTGTGCTCGGGAGCGGGTGTGGTACGGCTTGCTCCATCGCTTGCAGGACGTAAGAAAAGACGTTCCTGCGAGCGTTTGTATTCCCATAACGTCCAACCCGTTCGAGCCGAGTGATCGCCTGGCTGCGTGTGGTGTCGTCGAATCTGGCTACGAGTCCCGTGAAGAATCCAAAGGACTCGCTGGAAGGTCGGGTGATGTCCCATGCTGCCAACGCGTCTTCCGGCGAGTCCGCGAGGAGGGAATCGGAGAGCCGAACGGCCAAGAAGTACTCCAACAGGGAGGAATGGGCGAATGAGAAGGTGTTGTTGCGGAGCGTGAGGAAGGTGGCTGTACGCAGATCCTGTTTCCATAGATCGGGTTCCCAGGCAGTGTAGTGCCTCTTCATCTTCTCGTGGGAGTCAATGAACTCCAGCATCCACTCCTCCATCCAGGACGCGGACCACGTCCTCGATCCTAAACGCCAGACCTCCCACGCTAAGTGGGTCATGAGCAGGAGCTTGTGGTCGGCGATGATGTTGTGCTTCCCGTCATCTCTTCTTAGCCACTGACTGACGAAACTTTCGTAGAGGTCGACTGAACGGACAGTCCTGCCCTCCGTCAACGCTTTGTTGGTGGTTGGGAGAGTCTCTCGGATCATGTCCAGGAGGACCGGTTGGGAAGCTAATTCGCGCAGATTGTGAACCGAGCGGATCGTTAGCAGTAGCTGGTCGGTGTTCTCGTCCTTCAGGTTGGCGTGGAGGTAATCACGGATCTGCTTTTCGTCGAAGGGCAGGAGGGTGAAGACCGTGTAGGCGCTTCCGCGCACGCGGTGGCGTCGCTGAGTGTCAAAGAATGAGAACTTTTCTTCCACAGATCGGAAGTATTGTGTCCTACATGCCAGGAGGAGGCGTGTGCGCGGATTCCCACGATCGTCACCGTGTGCTGTGAGGGTGAGGATGTCCAGGAGCGAGCGAATGAGGCGGTGCCCATCTCCCGGTTCGAGGTGGACGAGAACCTCGTCGAGGGAATCGATGATAATCAGGGTTCGTTCGGTGCGGACGGCGTCCTTAAATTGCTCGACTGAGATAGCAGACTCGGTGGACGATGCGAGGAGACGGGCGAGAATTGTCTGCAGGCTGACGTCTATCCCATCACTGAGCGCATTGCTCATGGAGAGATTACGAAGGTCGAAGAAGATGGGCAGTGGCACGTCCTCACCAGCGTGGCGCAGCTCCAATAGCTTTCGGGTAAGCAGGATGGATGTGGTCGTCTTCCCTGCTCCGACATCTCCCAGCAGCGCACACAGCTGAGATGCGCCTGTGGTTTCTCCGCGAGCCCATGCGACGAGGCGCTCGACGACGTTCGCCGTATCGGGAACAGCTGTTGAAGCGCTTGCTCGTGGGCGTGCGTCCTTCGCGACGGGCGCTCCCTCGTCGGCGTGTAGCGCGATGGGGATGGTTCCTTCGAGTGTGAGTTCGGCCTTTCTGAATAAGGCGTGGGCCATCGTGTCTGATGTTGCTGAGTGCTGCGGGACAAGAGCACACAACGTCTCGAGCGGACACTTGTCATCCGCTTCGTCGCTCGTATGCCCGCAGCAATACTCATGAACGTGTGTGTTTATGGTTGTGGGGGGAGAAGGATAACGGTCGGTTTGGCGCTCTGAGAACTCAGCAATTTCCTCCATTTGAGGTGCGATGCCCGTGAAGTAGACATCCGGTCCCCTCCTGCCATCGAATACAACCGTGAGTACGCCGTCCGCGTCCTGATTGAAGCGGGTTTTAAACTTGCGCATGTAGTCGCGTGGATCTTTGGCGGGGATGATCGCTTCAACCTGCCCGATGGTTGTTTTACCATCCTCTCCGAGGAGAGCACAGATTCTGCGTGCAGTCCTCGCATTGCCTTGCGTTAGGTCGTCGAGGCTCTCGAGGATCCTGCGGACGACGTCGGCTGGGAGTGGGCGCCCCGTGGCGTTTGATGAGGGTTGTGTCATTGTTCTTCCTCCCGCTGCGTGATGGTGCGTTTGAATCGATCGATAAAGCCGTTGATGAAATGAATACGTTGACGTGTGGTCGTTTGATCCGCATAGGAGCTTGGATTTGAAAGATTTCCGCAGTACATCACCGATAAGTCGGCTTTCAGGTGTTCAGCAAGCTCGTCGAGGGGGGTGTCCTCCAACAGGATGGGTAGCGTCTCGATCAGAGGTTCGCCGCGGAAGGACGCGATGTCGTGGATTCTGCGCAACGGGGAACTCAGGTAATTGGGTGTGATGAGTTCCATGATGTAGTCTGCAGCTGCGTGCTTATCGACTACTTGCGCGTCGAGTGCGAAGGCGGTGACGATGTCTGACAGGCGGCGCCACTGGATGTCGTAGTCCTTGAAGATGGCAAGGTTAACAGTCAGTCTGGTCATGAAGTCGTCAACGAGTTCCAGATCCTCGTCGGCGTAGGCGACGAGGATCGTAGTGGACGTGTTTTCCGCGTGTGGCAGAGAGTTGGTGCGAGGGTGCGTTCGCATCGCAGTGCAGAAACGGTCGAGGTGAGTGTTGTCACTGTGGACGTGCTTGGCGGCCGTGAGAGGTTGCTCGCGTCCTTGAGGGGGGCAGATGAAGTAGATGAGTTTCGTTGTGTCGTCGACCTTGAGTCGGAGGTGCTTATGGAGTGCGAGTTCGTCGTACAAGCGCATCAAATCATTGCGACCAGGTTTGTAGAGCTTGCCGTCGGAGGCCTTGTCCGTGAGTGCGTTGATGGCTCGTGCTAGAGGGCACGTGCCATTCCGATCTAGTGCGTCTGCGAGGTGCTGGAGGTCTTTGTGCGTCGCCGGATCTTCGAGCGGGTACTTCTTGACGAGTTCGCGCACCTGCTCTTTGGACAACTGACCCTTGTATTGGATGTCGCACATGTGCCTGTCCCTTCAATGCTGTACGTGAAACGGCTGACGGGGCCGTCATGAATTTGATGGTGTCGGCACGCGGCCTTTTGATTGGACGACGTATCTCTCGACAGTGTCGGCGGAGTGTGGTGTTTCTTGACACCCGGTCGATCGTGGGTGCTTCATACCTCCCTTGGTAGAACATCTAAGCCAATAATGGCATGATGCTGTCCTGATTGCAAATCGCACGGCTTGATTGGTTGTTTAAAAGTTAATTAGTGAGATCACTATCGAAATCGTAGGAAACTGCATGTTGCTCGCGGGGCGAGTTTTCGCCTTGCTGGTGCGGGAACATCATTGATCGAGGAGATCTGGCGCCCAAATCGCAGACCACCTCGACAAAAAGTGCCAAAAACGGGCTGTTTAGGAGAAGTGGTCTGCACTTTGGGCAAAATAGCGTCTGCAGCGTCTGCCGCGTCTGCTGGCGGCGTGCTCGGCGCATCCGAATCGGCTATTAGACACGTAACCCCTTGATGCGCATGGGAACCCCTTAATGTGCGCGTGGGCGGCCATGCCCACGCGCGACCGACCGGATCAACGTGCGAGTGGGAGGCCCCCGAGCATACGCGGGGGAGTTGCGTGCCGTTTGCTCAGCATGTCAAGCCCGAGACGGCGGCTTCTTCACTGAGGAAACGGCAAAGGCATCTGGAACTAACCCAGCAACACGTGCAGTCCCGCAACGCACAACCACGGGGTTCACCGTCTACGCTCGCGCGCAATGCAAAAAGGTGGCCCCCGCTCGCATGAGCGGGAGCCACCCCTTCAGTCATTCAACCGATGAGTGAAGCCTTCACTTCGTGGCGATCACGCGGACACGCAGGTTCGCGGACACCTCGGGGTGCAGGCCGACGGTCACCGTGTAGTCGCCAGCAGCCTTGATGGGCGAAGCGATGATGACGCGACGACGATCGATGGTCTGACCCAGCTGCTCCTTGACCGCGTCAGCGATCGCGGCAGCGGAAATAGCGCCGAAGAGACGACCGGATGTGCCCACCTTGCCGAAGATCTCAACAACGCCGCCCTGCAGCGTGTCACGCACGACGCGGGCATCGTCGATTGTTGCGATCTCGTGACGACGGCGAGCAGCGGCGATCTGGTCGATCTGCTTCTGGGCGCCAGCGGTCCACTTCGCGGCGTAGCCGCGGGGGACCAGGTAATTGCGGGCATAGCCAGCCTTGACCTCGACGACGTCGCCGGCCTGGCCGAGCTTCGGAACGTCGTGGGTGAGGATCAGTTTCGTGGTAGCCATATCAGCTGTGTCCTTCCCTTATCAGCGGCCGGTCGTGGAGTAGGGCAGCAGAGCCATCTCACGCGCGTTCTTCACGGCGCGAGCGATCTTGCGCTGCTCCTGCGTGGAAACACCGGTCACGCGGCGAGCGCGAATCTTGCCGCGGTCCGAAATGAACTTACGCAGCAGAGCGGTGTCCTTGTAGTCGATCTTGTCGATCTTGGCCGACTTCAGCGGGTTGGCCTTCTTCTTGATGGGCTTGTTGCGAAGTTGAGGCTTCGCCATGATGGTCTCCTAGTAAATCCGGGCGGGCACTCCCGCCCCAAGCGTGGTGTCTTCGAC
The DNA here is from genome assembly GCF_963540955.1 of Actinomyces bouchesdurhonensis. Lineage (NCBI taxonomy): Bacteria > Bacillati > Actinomycetota > Actinomycetes > Actinomycetales > Actinomycetaceae > Actinomyces > Actinomyces bouchesdurhonensis. The sequence continues at coordinate 18,058 of NZ_CAUTSL010000029.1, read as the reverse complement.
GTGGCGCAATCCGGCGCGGGAGCCGGGGCGCGCGACTTTAGAACGGGGGCTCATCACCGAAGGACGTGGAGCCGCCGGAAGGGGCGGAGCGCCACGGATCCTCCGCAGAGCCGCCGGTCGGTGCGCCGTAGTTGGCGCCACCCTGGCCATATCCACCCTGCTGGCCGCCGCCGTAACCACCGCCCTGGGGGGCTGCCTGCTGGTAGCCGCCCTGCTGCTGGCCGCGGTTGTCGGACTGGTAGCCGCCACCACCGCTGGGGGTGGTGCGGGTGACCTGCGCGCGTGCGCGACGCAGGGAGGGGCCGACCTCGTCGACCTGCAGCTCAACGACCGTGCGACGTTCACCCTGCTGGGTGTCGTACGAGCGCTGGGTGAGGCGACCCTGAACGATGACGCGCATGCCCTTACGCAGCGACTCGGCGACGTTCTCAGCGGTCTCGCGCCACACGGAGCAGCGCATGAAGAGGGTGTCGCCGTCGCGCCACTCACCGGCGTTACGGTCGTAGGTTCGGGGGGTGGAGGCCACCGTGAAATCGGCGACCGCGGCACCGGACTGCGTCCAACGCAGTTCGGGGTCAGCGGTCAGGTTACCGATGACAGTGATGACGGTATCTCCGGCCATGTCGGCTCCTCGGGCTTAGAGGGTGTGGTGTCGGCTCAGTGAGCGTCGGGGCGCAGGAGCTTCGTACGGAGAATGGTCTCGTCGATGCCCATGCGGCGGTTGATCTCGAGAGCGACCTCGGGGGTCGTGGTCATGTCGATGACGACGTAGATGCCCTCAGAACGCTTGAGGATGTCGTAGGCAAGGCGGCGCTTGCCCCAGATGTCAACGTTCTCGACGGAGCCGCCGTTGGCAGCCACGGGCGCCAGGTACTTCTCCATCGTGGGGGCGACGGTGCGCTCGTCGATCGAAGGATCGAGGATCACCATCAGTTCGTAGTTACGCACGTTGGTTCCCACCTCCTATGGTCTTTGCGGTCACGGACGGTCCGTGACAGGAGGGCGTTGCGTAAGGCCTTGGGGGCCTGCTGGACCGCCCACGGGTGCGGACAATCCAGCTGCCCAGTTTACACGGGTGGGGGCGTGTCCGCCAGGGAATTTCCGGTCACGGTGGGGTACGCGGGGACGAGGCCTGGGCCGGTAACGCGGCAACTCTGACGCTGGTGCAGCGTCGTTTGGGGACGAGGCCTGGGCTGGCCACGCGCACGCGGGCCGGTAACGCGAAAACTGGCGTGGGGGCGAGGACTTTCCCTCGGCCTCGTGAGTGGCGTTAGAGTGAGCGAGCCCCGTACCCGTTTGTGAGTGCCCGCATACCCGTGTAGACGGCCGAGTAGGCGAGCCACACGAGGGCGAGGGCCAGGGATGGGGTGGACGCGAGCGTGGCGGAGTGGGCGATCAGCCACAGGAGGGGCGCGTAGACAACAAGGTTGAGGACGGACACGCCAGCGAGGTAACGTCCGCGGCCGGCCCCGATGAGGATCCCGTCCAGGAGAAAGACGTAGCCGGCGACGGGCTGGAAAACAGCGCTGACAATGATGGCGACGGTCGCATAGTCAATGACGGTTTGGTCGGTCGTAAAGATGAGCGTGATCCACGGTGCGGCGAAGGCCAGGACGACGCCGACGGCGACGCCGAAGCTCACGCCCCACCGCGACAGGGTGCGTAGGATGGGCTGGATCGCGCCGCGCTGGCCGGTGCCCGACGCGAACCCGGCGAGGGCTTGAGCGGCGATCGCGAGGGCGTCGAGGACGTAGGCGGCGAAGCTCCACAGGGTCCACACGATCTGGTGGGCGGCGAGGGCCTGGGTGGAGATCGCGGTGACGGCGCTCAGGGTTGCGAGGAGTGCGACGCGCAGGGCGAGGGTACGCACGAGGAGGGGAGTGCCTTCGACTGCAGCGCCAACGAGACCGGAGGTGGAGGGACGCAGGCTCACCCCCTGGCTTCGGGCGGCGCGCACGATGATCCACGCGAGGAAGACAGCCATCAGCGTCTGCGTGATAGCGGTGCCTAAGCCAGAGCCGGCGACCCCGAGTCCGAGCGGATACATGAGCGTCCAGTTGGCTACTGCGTTGAAGGCGGCGCCCGCGGACGCGGCGACCAGCGGGGTGCGCGTGTCTTGGAGTCCGCGCAGCGTGCCGGTGGCTGCCAGGACCACGAACATGCCGACCAGGCCGGGCGCGGAGGCGCGCAGGTATGCCAGGGAGTGTGGCAAGGTGGTGGCGTCGGCCCCCAGCCAGGAGAGCAGGGGAGAAGCGAAGAGGGCCAGGAGGACCGCGGCGACGACGCCGAACCCGCCAGCGAGCCACATGGCCTCGACCCCGGAACGCAGCGCGAGGTCGCGTCGGCCTGCCCCGAGGTGGCGTCCCGCCAGCGAGGTAGTCGAGTAGGCCAGGAAGATGAACAAACCAACCGCCGTGTTTAGGACGGTCGCGGCGACACCCAGGCCTGCCAGCTGCGGGGTGCCCAGGTGTCCGACCATCGTGGAGTCGATGACGGTGAACAGCGGTTCAGCGATGAGCGCACCCAAGGACGGTAGGGCCAGGGAGAGGATTCTCTTCGTCGTGATCGTCGGCATTGACGAGGCCTTGGTTCCCTCATCGGAGGATGGCGAGGTCTGCTCGACCCACTCGCGATTGCTGCTCATAACACGCTCCTCTGTTTGTCCACAACATGTGCACAGGCCTGTGGAAAGCGGTGCACACGGAAATTGTAGGTGGCTCAATGAATGACAATGATGTGACTGTGATGAGCATATCTGCCCTGACAGGGCGGTCATTTCGCCCTGTACACAGGCGGATTCGGCGTTGTGCACAGGTTATCCACAATATGTGCACATGTTCGTGCACAGTGCCGGTCGCGCGAACCCATGCAACGCGTTAGTCTTCGCCTGACGGCTCCCTATCCACAAAGTCCGCATGCTGCGCGGACCCGCGTGAGGGACCCCAGCCTCGGCCCCACCCGCCCGCAAACCCGAAAGGATCACGATGCCCGACGATCAGTTCGACCGCGTCCCCCCGCAGGACATTGACGCGGAAATGAGCGTCCTCGGCTCGATGATGCTGACAAGTGAAGCCGCCAACGCAGTGTCAGAAATGCTGCGCGGAGAGGACTTTTACCAGCCCAGGCACGAAACCATCTTCGACACGATCATTGAACTCAACGGTCGCGCTGAACCCGCCGACGCCATCACCGTCGCCGGCGAACTCAAGCGCGCGGGCGCCCTGTCCAAAGTGGGTGGCGCCGCCTACCTGCACAGCCTCATCGCCTCCGTGCCCACCGCCGCCAACGCCACCTACTATGCGCGCATCGTGCGCGAGCGCGCCATCATGCGTCGTCTCGTCGCCGCGGGCACACGCGTCGTTCAGCTCGGCTACGCGGACGCCGGCGGCGACGTCGACGAGATCGTCGACCAGGCCCAAGCCGAGGTCTACGCCGTCTCCGACGGGCGCGAAACCAGCGACTACGTGTCCATGGACAAGATGAGCACGGATATTCTCATCGCCCTCGAAGACATTGAAAAGAACCAGGGCAAACTCAACGGTGTCCCTACCGGCTTCACCGACCTGGATGAGCTGACCCAGGGCCTACACGGCGGCCAGATGATCATCGTCGCCGCGCGTCCCGCCATGGGCAAATCTACTCTCGCCCTGGACTTTTGCCGCTCAGCGTCCATGAGACACGGCGTCACCTCCCTCATTTTTTCGCTGGAAATGAGCACACAGGAAATCGCGATGCGCCTGCTGTCCGCCGAGTCCGGGGTGCGTCTGTCCAAGATGCAGGCCGGCAAAATGAACAGCAACGAATGGCAAAAGGTCGCCGAAACCTCCTCGCGCATGAGCGCTGCGCCCCTGTACGTCGACGACTCCGCGAACATCACCATCTCCGAGATCCGCTCCAAGTGCCGCCGCCTGAAACAGCAGGAAAACCTGGGCCTGGTCGTCATCGACTACCTCCAGCTCATGACGAGTGGCCGCCAGGTCGAATCCCGTCAGCAGGAAGTCTCCGCGATGTCGCGAAACTTGAAGCTCCTGGCCAAGGACCTCGACATCCCCGTCATCGCCGTCGCGCAGCTGAACCGTAACTCCGAGGGCCGCACCGACCGCAAGCCCATGATGAGCGACCTGCGTGAGTCCGGCTCGCTCGAGCAGGACGCGGACATCATCATCCTGCTGCACCGCCCCGACTACTACGACAAGGAAGACCGCCCCGGCGAGGCCGACATCATCGTCGCCAAGCACCGCGCGGGCGCGACCGCGACCGTCACCGCTCTCTTCCAAGGCGACATGGCGCGCTTCGTCAACTACACGGGACGCCCCGAGCCCGGCGGCGGCGGAGAGTAAGGGGCTGTTTGCCCGGCCGCCCGCCTGATCTCCGACCGCCGCGGGGCCTGTCCGCCCGCTCGCCGTTGGCGCTGCATGTTGTTGCTTGTGGCACCGCTGATGTTCCGGGCGCCTTCGGGCCCGGCCGCCCGCGAGATCGCCACACGCGAGCCTACGGCTCGGAGTGGTCGATCTCGAAGCCCGCCCGTGCCCTCCGGACCCTCCGGCGCCCTCCACACCGGTGGGGTCGCGGCGGCCTCCAATCGGGCGGTACTTGGTGTGCATGTACTTGGCCTGGCCCTGCCGCCGCCCACGGGCACCGCGGCCTGGACTACTCACAACCCTCTCACAACAAACGGTCCGAAAAACCCAGCCCCCTCCAGTGGCTACGGTCGTTGTGTCATGGTTTCCCAACAATGTCGCATGCAATTCCCCTGCCGCTCTTTCAAACTTTGAATTCACATCGTTGAAATTCCAACGTTTTCAGACGTTGTTGAAACGTCAGCCAATCGAATTGCATGCGAAATATCGGGGTGCGTTACCTCATGGGGCCAAAAGGGGAGCGTGCAGGGTGAGGTCCGGTTCCCTATCCCGGTGTGCCCGGTGTGCCCGGTGTGCCCGGCGTGCCAGGCCTTTTCTCAGTCTCGGTGCCAGGCGCGCGCCAGGCGCTTGGTGCGCACGGAGGAAACTAACCAGTTTGCGCTCAGACACGCCAGCGCCACCCACACGACGCCCATCGCAACCCAGCGGATCGTCGGCACGCTCTCGTGAAAAATGAACACGGCGACCAGGAGCTGCAGGGTAGGACCCAGATACTGCAGGAACCCCATCGTTCCCAAAGTCAATCCTCGCGCCGCCGAAGCGAACATGATGAGCGGGACCATCGTCAGCGCACCAGCGCCCACCAGGAGCGCCAGGTGAAAGCCCCAGGACACCCCGGCCTCGTCAGTTGAAGCGGCGATCACGTGGAACGACGTGGAGGACGTGGCCGCCAGGAACGCGTAATAGCCGATCAGGAAAGGAGAGACGGCAGCTGTCTCAATCACCATGCCGGCGAGCGGATCGACCCTCGTAGCCACGTCCTTTTTGACGAGGGAATACAAACCGAACGTCAGGGCGAGCGTGAGGGAGATGATGGGGACCGCGCGCTGCCCGATGATGAGAATGACGACGGCAACGATGCCCAAAGCCAGGGCGACTTTCTGGATGGGGCTGACCCGCTCGCGCAGCACGACGAGGCCCAACGCAACCGTCACGAGAGGGTTAATGAAATAGCCGACCGCCGCGTCCGTCGTGTGGCCGCTCATGACCGCGTACACGTACACCGACCAGTTGACGACGATGAGCGCGCCCGCGACGGCCAGACGCCACAGCGCCCCCCGATCCGCGATAAGCGCGCGAACCTTGCCGAGCGAACCCGTCAGCGTCAGCGCAAGCAAGCAGAAAAACAGGCCCCACACCGCCCGGTGGACGATCACCTCGACGGCGCCAGCGGGGGACAACAACGAGAAGTACAGGGGGAAAAACCCCCAGATCAGGTAGACGATAACGCCGAGGGCGAGGGCGCGTGGGTCGTTCTTCTGGGTGCTCACTCCCCTAGTGTACGGAGCCGCCGCGCGCCCTGGCCGAGACGCTCATTGCTGCCCGTCCGTGTCGCAGACGTCGTGCTCCGCGAGGTAGTGTCCGATCACGTCGTCGGGTAGTTACGTTTCCGTCCACCAGGCGTGGAGAATCCCGCCGCCCAGGAGAAGGCTTCCAATCGCTACGATGTACGGCTTCACGATCAGTCTCATAATGAGGCAGTTTGTTCATTCCGACGTTAACCCAGTCAGCAACCGACGATCCGAATCAACTGTCGGCCATGCCGTCGATTATTCCTGCGATGATGTCGTCACCTGCGGGATGGGGTGGCAGACGCCGACTGGCACATGACCGCTGTTCTTGGCGTTCATGTCGTCGTTGAACTGTTCGGCGAGCTGGACGTTAACAGCGTTTTGGTCGTCGGCGTTGGCGAAAGAATTGTCTGCGTTTGTCAGAGCGTACGAGATCTTGGACATGATCGTCGATGCCTTACCAAGCGCCATGGTCATGGAGGTGACCTTGGATACCAGCTTGTCCTGGTGGCGAGAACCCGAGTCGGGTGCCCACACTCCCGCAGAGTAAAGGGTCTCCGACGCGGAGGCCGCCTTGTCGATGGCGCGCTTGACTTCTTCACGGTTCCACGAGACGCTCATTGCTCTCCGTTCGTGTCGCAGACGTCGTGCTCGGCGAGGTAGCGTTCGATCACGTCGTCGGGTAGTGGTGTGCCGTTCTTATCCAGCAGGTTGTGGCGCTTGCAGAACTGGTAGTGAGCGTCGACGAGGCGGGGGAGCGGGAAGGGGAGGAGATAAACAAGACCTACGACGATCGGAGTAATGAAGCAGAGCGAGAGCACTGTGATGACCGCGTCAGGAGCACCGAGTTCGCTCGCAACAGCGAGAGGCGCACCCAAGATCAGTGAAATTGCGATGAGGGGGCGCGTGACGGCCTGAGAGTTTCTCCCAATCGCTGTGGCCGAAGAGATCCGTCTCCACATGATGGCTAGGGCGGAATCCGTGTACGTTTCCGTCCACCAGGCGTGGAGAATCCCGCCGCCCAGGAGGAGGCCCACGATCGCTGCGATGTACGACTTCATGATGATGCTCCCCAGTGGAATAGGTGACTGATGCCAGAGTTAGCGATGTCGGAGAACGTTGAACCCGCCCAGCTTCCGGCCATCCCGCCGACCACTCCTCCGATGATTCCCCCCGCCAAGACTCCCAGGGGTCCACCGAAGGCACCGATCGTGGCCCCCAGCTGGGCGCCATAGGTGGCCCCGGCCCACCCGAGCGCACCTGTCGTAACTCCCTTGACGCCGGCCCGCGTGATCTTCTCGCCCTCGCCCATCTCCGGATGGTTGTAGGAGTCGGACTGGTAGGAGTCGTAGGCGGTGAGTGCCCCGTCAAGGACTGCCATTGCGCCGCCGGCGATCTTGCCTCCCTTTTCCAGATTGCGCAGCACGCCAGGCGGCTTGGGGGCTCCGCCGCCACCGGGACGCATCCCCGCCGGCTTCCAATTCGCGAGGTCGCCGGGAGCGGTGAGCTTCTCCCACCTCGATAAGCTGTTGAATTTCGGTGGCTTACGGTAGCTGGCGTGATGACGGAACAAAAATGCAGCCCTCGTCGTGTCGGCTGCTGTCGAGCGCAAGCCCTGTCCCCACTCGATGGTCTTCAGGACCGCGTGCCTGTCGCCGAGAGGGGGAACGACAATGCCGACGAGCTGGTCGAGGACGCCTCCGAGCGTGGCATCCCACCAGGAGGCGTCAATGGCGTCGAGGGCATCGGAGAGTTCCCATTCCCCCGCGTCATAGCAGCTGGTGTTATATCGCTCTCGATCGTGCAGGGCGTTAAACTGGTCGATGCTGTACTGGGTGGCGTTGGCCCTGAGTGTCACGGTTGTCGAGGTCCCGCTTGTGGTGACGCTCATCCCAAAAGTGGTGGCATCTTTCGCGATTGCGACGTACTCGTCGCGCACCCTCGCCATCCCGTCGTGGGCATTGCGAAGCGCTTGGCGCAGTTTCGCCACCTGGTCGTGGAGGTCGTCGAGAACCTTCTCCGTCTTATTGAGGTGATCGTTGGCGTAGAACACCAATTCTGCCGTCTGGACGTCGATCTGGTTCCGTGCCTCTCGCGTGTCCGTGCTCGCCGAATCGAGTGCTGTCAACAGGGGGTCGAACTGTGCGTCCGCGGAGGACAGGGAATCGACGTTGATGGGGAACGTCCACGAAAACGATCGCGCGGGGGAAGGTGGACCGTTTGGCACGTTGATAGACGGACCTTCGGGCTGGGAAGTGACCGGACATACTTCAACGAGGTTCTGATTCGAGGCCATGATGATCTTTCGCGTTAGCGCATCGACATGCTGCTGCTCCACACTATATTACCGTATGGAAAATTGAGTAATGTTCCGTCAGGATGTGGTTTGCCGGCGAGGAAACTACGAGCGGGAGCCTTTCGGTGTGCCGGGAGGATCCCCGGCCTCGAACATGAACGGGGGTGGGAACCCTCTCGGATTCCCACCCCCGGTGCACAGGCGTGCGCGGCGCGTCAGTTGGAGTTCTTCATGAAGTTCCACGCGATGACGAGGACGGCACCCACCGGCTTGTTAGACGTGGCGACATCACGCAGCTCACTTTGCGACAGGTCGGCCCCGTACTCCATGAAACCACCGAACCCGCGGACAGCCTGATTGACCGCATCATCCGTCGCCTCCAGCAACGTCAGGTTGCCGTAGGTGCGGATGGTCGACACATGCCACCCAGTGGAATCCCTCACCGTGAAAATACCCAGGCGCTCCGGATTAACCAGGCCCTCAGTAAAACGCACGGTCTGGCTCTTCCTGCTCGAGCTACGCGAACTGTACCCGTAGCCAAAGTCCGGATACGAGTACGTCACCGTGTCATCGTTGAACGAGACCGAGAAGTCGCCCGCCGTGATCGACGTCGTCCCAAAGTTCACGATCGAACCGCCGTTGACCTTCGTGGAACTCAGACCCCAGTCGATCTGAACGTTCGCCCCGATCCCGTTCGTACCCATGCCCCGACCCGAACGGGATGAGGACGAACCGGTATCTCCATAAACCGCGGCGATGCGACGCTCAGGCAGATCCAGGAAACGATAGAAGTCCTTGTCGGACATGCTGGCCCCGTCACGCAGCGCATCCACCATGCCAGAGACAGCCTCCTCCGGAGAGGACGCCCCCTCAACGTCGGTGAAGTCAGCGTCGTAGTGAGGCACGACCGAACGATCACTACCCAACGTCTGCTCAGCCATCGTCATCGAAGGAGACAGGTACCACCGTCCCCCCTCGTTGACGGCGACGAGCGTCAGCTTACCGTCCGGGAACGAATCCAAAATGTTGCCGTAGCGCATGATCGGGTTGAAATTGATCTTGTCCCTCAACTCGTCGAAGAAATCGTTCTCCCCTTGCGTCAGACTCGTCCCCTTAGCCTCCGCGTAGCGCGAACGGAGTTTATCCGCTAGCTCCTGCCTGATCACAATGTCGCCCGTCCACTGAGTGATGCGGATGAGAGCAATCTGATCTGATTTCTCATCGACCGTATACCTCATGTCCGACTCGGCGATGACGATCGCTTCTAGGTACTCCTTGAGTGCCTCAGGACTCGTCATCTTCGACCAATCCGTACCACCGTCAGCCTTGTAATCCTGCTGCCATGCCGTCGCGGCAGCGAGCTCCGAGGGCGGCAGGGCGCTTGCGAGCGACTCCAGTGACTTGGTATCGAAAGCGTTTTCGATGCTCGCAGCCAAGTCGTCGGGGGTCGAGTAGCCGCCCGACGGGAAGAGGACGCGGGTGATCGCATACGCTCCACCGCCGATGACGACCAGGGCGGCGACAATGATCATGGCGAGTAGAGCCATCGGCTTGTTGCGCTTCTGGGCGGGCTGCGGGAGCATCTGGCCCGAGAACTGGTTCACCTCGGGAGGAGGGGGCATTTCGCCCGGAAACTGATTCACCTCGGGAGGAGGGGGCGTCTGGCCCGAGAACTGGTTCACCTCGGGAGGAGGGGGTATTTGTCCCGGAAACTGGCCATTATTTCCCGGCTGACCGCTCTGGTCGCCAGAGTATTGGTTGGACATCGTTGGCACCTTTCACCTATGGGAAGTAATTACCGATTGTGCACCGTCCCTGTGTGGATAGCAAGTATCCAATGTAATACAGGCATGAGATGCATCCTGGCCTACAACCGGCCCTCCCGCAGTACAAAGCTCCGCAGCGGCAACGCCACGGTGCGCCCTACTACGCCAAAGAAAAAGCGCGACACCTCAGGCGGTGTCGCGCTGGAAGAACAGGGGGTACGCGAAGTGCGCGCCCCGAAGCGGCTCAGGCGCGCGTACGGGCGATCGAGAGGATCGCGGGGGAGAGGATCAGGGCGGTCAGTGCGACAACAATCGCGAGAACCGCCGACGCGACGGAGCCAACATGGAGCGCAGCGGCCATACCGAGACCCGCAAGGATGACGATGAGGGCGATCAGGACGGAAGCCGAGGTGGTGGCCTGCGCCATGGTGGGAGCGGTTTCGGCCTTGACGATTGTGTTCATGGTGCTCTCCTTCGCAATATTTTCGCGCGGAAACGCGAAGCGCGCCCCGCACGCCAGCGTGTTATGTGGGCCGGTAGGCCCGCCTCGCCCAGGTGGGCGAGCGCATCAAAAAACGGGGCCGACATGTGGTCGCCCCCGTTGGTGCACCACCAATGCTAGGTCCAAATAACCGCACGGTCTATACCGCACAAGCACTTGTAAGGGACTGCACAGGGATCGCGCGGGCGCGCCACGAAAGAGACGGTTATATCGAGGAAAAGCTGCGTCGAAGAGCACCAAGAAATGGCGCGCTCATGCACGTGTGCCCGAGTGGGGAATCCACTCGGGCACACAGCCTCACTCGGCTCGTGCCACATTCTTGGCATGGAGGCCCTTCGGCCCCTCAATCACCTCAAACTCGACCTTCTCGCCCTCTACCAGAGTTCGGCGTCCAGATTGGCCGACGATGTGTGAATAGTGCACGAAGACGTCGCCAGAGTCGTCATCGGGAGTAATGAACCCGAAGCCTTTGGCGTCGTTGAACCATTTGATGGTCCCGGTTGCCATGGGTCCTCCTTCGTGTTCGCCCCAACGCTGGGGCATCGACCGGTCCCGCCTGCGGAGACCAACGCGATCCCGCCCGCGAGACCCGTCGCCTCTCACGCGTCCGCGCAGCGCGCGAAATCACACTCTTACGGTACCGCACTTCAACTCAAAATGTGTCTGACCTGCGAAAACATGATGAAGAAATTGTCGGTGTGGCGGCGCTACTTGTCTGCGCTCAGGCGAACCGGGACGATCGCCTGCACGTCCTCTCCTTCAAAGGGCACCTTCCCTATCGCCACGTCCACCCCGAAGACGCGAGCGAGGGTGTCCGCATTCATGACGGTGGACGCCGGACCCACCACGGCCTCGTGCGTGGAAGAGAAAAGCGCGACCTGATCCGCGACGCGCAGGGCGTGCGCCGGATAGTGCGTGTTCATGATGACTGCGAGACCTCGGTCCCGCACGAGACGCTCGAGGAGTCCCAGGACGATCAGCTGGTTACGGAAGTCGAGGCCGGTTTCCGGCTCGTCGAGCACGAGGACGCGCGGGTCGGCAACCAGTGCCCGGGCGATGAGGACCATCTGGAATTGGCCGCCCGACATGGTCGCGCAGGGCGTGTCGGCCAGGTGGGAGGCCCCCACCTCGTCGAGGACGTCGTGGGCCATGCGCTCCTCCCGTGCGCCCGGCTGGGCGAGGGTACGCATGTGGGGGGCTCGCCCAACCATCACCATCTCGAGGCCGGTGAGCGCCACGTTGGAGGCGTTGCGTGCCTGCGGAACGTAGGACAGGACGCGGCCCAGCGCCCGGGTCGACATCGACGAAATGGGGGTGCCGTCGATGAGCGTGCGGCCGCTATCCCACTTCTGCAGGCCAATCATGGTGCGCAGCAGCGTCGTCTTTCCCGCGCCGTTGGGCCCCAGGATCGCCAGGAGCGAACGCCTAGGCACCTCGAAGGACACGTTCGTCAGGATCGGGGAAGGGGCACCCGGATAGGTGAAGGTCGCGTCCTCGACGCTGATCATCGCGCTCCCCCCGTCCGACGCAGCAGCACAATAAAGAAGGGCGCACCGATGATGGCCGTCAGGATCGAAATGGGGATCTCCGAGGCCGACAGGGATCGCGCGAGCGTGTCGATAACGATCATGAGCGCCGACCCGAGCAGCAGCGAGACCGGGATGACCGCGCGATTGTTCTGCCCGCACAGCATGCGCGCGCAGTGCGGCACGAGCAGGCCGACCCAGCCGACCTGGCCGCACATTGAAATGACCGAGGCCGTGATGACCGTCGAGGCGACAATGAGGACGGCGCGCATGAGGGACACGTTCACGCCGGCCGATCGGGCCTCATCCTCCGACAGGGAGAGAATATTGAGCTGCCAGCGCAGCGCCACGATGACGACAACACCCGCAATGATGAAAGGAGCGCCCAGCGCGATCTGGTGATAGGTGACCGCTGCGAGCGAACCCATCAGCCAGTAAGTGATCTCGGGAAGCTGACTCGTCGGGTCGGCCGTCAGCTTCAGGAGCGAGAGGACCGCGTTCGCCAGGGCGGAGACGATGACCCCGCCGAGCACGAGCGTGATGACATTGAAAGAACCCGTGCGCGTGCGCGAAATAGCCGTCGTGAAAGCCATCGTCGCCAGGCCCGCCGCGAGGGCCGCGGCCTGCACGCCGATCAGGTTCCAATCCAGCAGCAGTGCGATCACCGCGCCCACGCACGTGCCCGCCGCGACGCCCAGGGTGTCCGGCGTGGCCAGGGGGTTGGAAAACAGTGACTGGAAGGACGCGCCCGCGACGGACAGACCCCCGCCGACCAGAATCGCCACGATGATGCGCGGCGCGCGCAAGTCAAACACGACAGAGTTAACGCGCGGAGACACCGCAGGGCCTCCCCAGAACCTCGCGCGCAGCGCCGCGACCACGTCCTCCAGAGACACAGAAAAACGGCCAATCAGCATGGCCGCCGCCGCGCACACAACAATGAGAACGACCAGCGTGGGAACCACCCACACGCGCAGCCGCCCATTCCTGGTCAACACAGACGTCATGATGTCCTCTCCCCGACGCTTACCGAGCGTCTCACGCACAAGGTGCCCCGGCCTCGTCGATGGAGGAGACGAGGCCGGGGACAGGAATCAGGACGCGGCGTCCGGGTTGACGATTTGACGGGCCTGCTCGTCCGTGAGCGTGAAGTTGTACATCTGCTGGTAGTAGTCCTTCGTCATGGCTACGAGATCAACGTCGGAGAACTGCTCCGGGTACAGGGACGCGCCGATCCAGTTCGCGACGATGGGAGCATCCGGGTTGGGGGTGAACCAGTTCCACATGCCCAGGCCCGTGGAGTAGACGCGGCCGGACTTCACGGAGCTGAGAGTCGAGAAATCTACGCCCTCAACCGAGTTCGACAGGACGGAGTTCGCCGTCATATTCGACATGCCCTTGCCCGTGACGAGGAGGACCTGAGGATCCCACGTGAGAACCTGCTCGAAGGTCACGGGCGTGTGCGATGTGTCCGTGTCGCGCGAGACGTTCGTGTAGTTCAGGGAGTCGGCCCATTCGTTGGTGAACCAGCCGTCCTTGCCACCTGCGACCGCGAGCTGACCGTCGGCCGCGCCCATGAGCACCATCGTCGAGACGCGCTGGTCCTCGGGGACCTTCGCGGTGCGCGCGCGGGCGTCAGCGACCAGGTCCTTGCCGAGCGCGATCTTATCGGCCATGTGGCCGTCCTCGTTAAAGACGTCCTCCAGGAGCTCCATCCACTCCGTGTACGTCTCCGACGGGTTCCCCATCGTCGTGAAACCAACGGCCGGGATACCGGCCTTACGGAACATCTCGGCATGTTCCTTGTTGAAGGCGTTGTAGAAGACAACGTCCACGTTCAGGTTGAGCAGAGCCTCAGCGTTAAGCTCGCCCTTGTCGTAGTAGCTGGTATCCACCTGCATCATCTCGGGCGCCATCTCGGCCGCGATCGTCTGGCTCATCGCCTTGACGCGGGCGGCGCTCATGCCCACCAGGTAGGGGGCCTTGCCGTCGAAGTACGCCAGGTAGGTGGATTCGATCGGGATCTGGTCGATGGCGACTCGGGTGATTGTGGCGGGCAGGGTGACCTCGTTGCCCGCATGGTCGGTGATTGTGCGCGTAGACGAGGCCGAGGCATCCTGGGCGGTGGCCCCTGATTGGGCGGCGGACCCGGAGCCGCCCGCGCAGGCGGTGAGGGCGAGGGTGGCGGTGGCCAAGATCGCGGTCAGTGTGGCGAGGGGGGTTTTCATTGCGTCCTCTCGTGTTCTAGGGATTACGAGGGAGATACTACACAAAATTAGGTATTCCTCACAAGGGTAAGTGTGGCATTGTGAACGGTGTTATTTCTTCGTATCTCGCTGGTGCTGTCGTTGCGCGAGACGCGGCCACGGCCTCGTCGATCCTCTTGCGGGGCAGGGGGACACAGATGCACATGCCCCCTCATAGTCTGACAGTGTCGGGCGCGGGGCCCGGCATGAGCGGAAGGAGTCGCAGATGGGTGACACGCTTGACCTGGAGCGAGCCCTCGTTATCGGGGTCGCATCCAGCGCCCTGTTCGACCTGTCGGAGTCGGACGCGGTGTTCCGCCAGCAGGGGGAAGAGCGGTATCGGGAGTATCAGCGCGAGCACCTCGACGACGTGCTCGAACCGGGCGTCGCCTTCCCCTTCATCCGGCGCCTCCTGGACCTCAACGACCTCTCCGAGGACGAGCGTCTGGTTGAAGTGGTCATCCTGTCGCGCAACGACCCCGAGACGGGAATGCGCGTCATGCGATCGGTCCAGCACCACGGGTTAGACATCACGCGCGCGATCTTCATGCAGGGGCAATCGCCCTACCGCTTCATGGAACCGCTGCGCATGTCCCTGTTCCTCTCGGCGAACGAAGATGACGTACGCGAGGCTATCTCCTTGGGGTTCGCCGCCGGACGTGTTGTGGGGCGCGCCGTGGCCGACGATGGGGGCACTGACCTGCGCATCGCCTTCGACTTCGATGGAGTGCTGGCCGATGACTCGGCCGAGCGCGTGTACCAGAGTGGAGGTCTGGAGGAGTATCAGGAAAGCGAGAGTGCCCTGGCTCAGGTGCCGCTCTCGCGCGGCCCAATGGCCGATTTCCTGCAGAAGATCAACCGGATTCAAGGGCTAGAGGACGCCAGAAGCGCCGATGATCCGGAGGGCTACAAGCGTCGGGTGCGCGTCGCTGTCGTCACTGCGCGCAGCGCCCCCGCCCACGAGCGGGCGATCAACTCGATCCGAGGGTGGGGTCTGAGCGTCAACGATGCGTTCTTCCTGGGAGGTATCGACAAGGGACCGATTCTGGAGGTGCTACAGCCGCACATTTTCTTCGACGACCAGCGTCGCAACGTGGACGGTGCCGCGCGCTCCACCCCGAGTGTCCACATCCCCTTCGGGGAACTGAACGGGGCGTAGAAAAGCCTGTTACTCCGCAGCCTCCTCGGCAGCTTGTGCGATTGTGATGGAGTGAAATAATTCAGACACTGCAATCATGACGATTCTCAGTGATCGTACCTGGGGCGCATTTTTGAGGTTGTCAAACTGCTCGTTGCTGAGTTTTGTTGGGACCACTGACTCAAAGAGGATAACGCCATGTTTCACTGCTCCATGGTCCTCGTCAAGACGTATGCCGATAACACTGAGAGGTTCCATCGTCAGCTCGAGAGCCTCTGCCTGCTGTTGAGTGAGTGGAGCGGCCCTCTTCTGCCCGTTACTCTTCTTCCTTGCTTGCCATAGTTCGTTGCGTGCGTCGCTTGATGAACGGAAACGGCGCTGTACGTGTCCCTCTTCCCAAGCAGCACCGAGGTACCCAACTTCGGTCTCCTTGTAGAAGCTTCTCCCAAGTTTCTCGAATCGCGGGTTACGTGAGCGCCTCGCCAAAGGAAGAAAGCCGCAAGCGGTTCCATCGTCAATGTGACCGTAGACTGTGACGCGTGTCCACTCGTCCCATAGGGACAGCTCGTGACATAGTTCCTGTGCGAGACGCCCAAGTACCTCTCGCATGGCGTCCCGTTCTAGTAGGTTATCTGCCTCGAGTTGGGCTACCTTATCCCGTTCCCGCTGTACGTCGATCTCAAGTTGTGCCAACTTCTCCTGGTGTTCAGCAACCTCATGCTCGTTATCGTGATCGCGCTTCCTGCCGAGAATGGTTCCGACGAAGAGACAACAAACGCCAAGAAACAAGAGTCCCCATTGGACACGTCCGTCTACGAAGCCTGATGCGCCGATCAGGAGAGCACTGAGCGTGTTGAGAAGCTCTGGAGCGCAGTGGATAACCCGACGAATGATTCGTGCTGCGCTCTCTTCAACGCGTCGGTACCGCATGAGCCTTAGGCTCCGGTGAACATGGAAGAATTCTCCGCGAGTTCTGACTGACTGAGGTCCTTGGCGTAATCACTGTCTTCAGTCAGGGTGACTTGCGACATGTCAGCGGTAGCCTTGAGGAGCTCGCGTGCAACCCTCTCGGCCTTCGCCCACGAGTCGCACTCAAGCTCAACGAACACGTCCACGCGCTGGAAACCAGCCCACGCCTCAAGCGGGTCATCCGTGATGTATGCGGCGACGTGCCGAACTCCGCGCGCGAAAAACTCCCGCTCCGCCAGCTTAAGCAAATTACTGCGGAAAGCGACAAAGAGCGAGAAGGCCTCAGATGCCTTGAATGTCAGACATGCTTCCACACGCTGAGCCATCATTCATCCCTTCCTACCAAGATAAATGGGATTGTAACACTGATTGAAGCTCGTGCAGCGATTCTTGTCCTCAACGTTCCATGTTCCGTGGAGTGCTGACTAGGGGTGTGCGTGAGACCCTATGGTCGGCACCCGGCGGCGTTCGCAGATGCGGGCGGGGCCTGGGAGACTAGGCACATGAGTAACCACGCGCGCAACGCCCGCCCCCTCACCCCCGTCGAGGTAGCGACCGCCGGCGCGCTCTCAGGCCTAGCCGTCACCTTCGGCCTCATCGCCGCCGTCACCCCCGTCTTCCAGCTCCTCTTCCAAGTCGCCACAGCCGTCCCCCTCGCCATGGCCTCCCTCAAGCTGCGCCCCCGCGCCTCCGTCGCCGCCTTCGCCTCCACCGTCCTACTCGCCACCGCCGTCGGCGGATTCGCCACCGCCGGGCGCTCCTTCCAAGCCGCCCTCATCGGCCTCATCATCGGACACCTCCACAAGAAACGCGCCTCCTGGGCGGCTGTCAGCGCGGTCGCCGCCGGCCTCGGCGTCGTCTGGGGGGTGGGTACGGGACTCGCCTTCTGGATCCTGGCCGACCTGCGCGTCCTCGGACTCGAAAGCATCCGCAAGAGCCTCGACGGCCTCCTCACCCTCATCGCGCACATCCCCCACACCGGAGGCCTCGTCGAGGCTGGCCATCAGCTCGGCCAATGGTTCGTCGACTGGTGGTGGGTGTGGATCCCCATCACCCGATTCATCGGCGTCGCCCTCCTGGTCCTCACCGCCCGATGGCTCCTCGGCGCGATCCTGCGCCGCATCACGCTCGACCCCGGGTGGGACCCGCTCCTGGACGCCCCCACCGACCCCGGCGCTGACGCAGGCGACGCGGCCACGGCCTCGTCCCCACTACCCCTGACCCTCACCGACGCCGCCTTCACCTACCCAGGGGTTGACCACCCCGCCCTAAGCGACGTCACCCTCACCCTCGAAAGGCCCGAATACACAGTCGTCGTCGGACCCAACGGATCAGGTAAATCCACCCTCGCCCTCCTCCTCGCGGGCGCAAACCCCAGCGCGGGCACCCGCACCGGCGGCGGCATGCTCGGCGCGGTCGGCGGCACCGCCCTGGTCGGGCAACGCACCGAACTGCTGGTCCTCGGCCAGCACGTCGCCGAAGACGTCACCTGGGGCATGAGCGAACGCGACATCGCCACCCTCGACCTGGACGCACTGCTCGAGCGCGTCGGCCTGACCGGCCTGGCCGACGCCGACCCCCGCTCCCTCTCCGGCGGGCAGCTCCAACGCCTCGCGCTCGCGGGCGCCCTCGCCCGCTCGCCACGCCTGCTCATCTCCGACGAATCCACCGCCATGATCGACC
>NZ_CAUTSL010000028.1:0-28696 GCF_963540955.1 Actinomyces bouchesdurhonensis | reverse complement strand
TAAATCCCGGGCCACAGACGCGATTCGTGGACCCTGTATCCAACACCAGACTCGCCACATCACGACGATACTCCGGTGTAAAACGACGACGAGTTCCCATACCAGGCACCTCACTGGCAGCAGGAACTCGCGCCCGCTTAACGAAGTGCCAACAACACAAGCCTAACCCCACACGGTTACACCAATATGCGGGACGCTACTGCCAATCACGACACATATGCATCCAGGCCGCTATGGCAGACCCTGACAAGGCGTGGGCGAAGAACGCATGGTCTCCGCCCACGTGTCACAAACGGGGAGACGGGTCCACAAGAACACTCTGAAGATCTGTATGAGTAAAATCGTCGCCGATGAACAACAAAGGAAGGCCAGCAGCTTTCGCAGCTCCGTAGACTAAGCAGTCACCAAAATTCAGTCTTGCGGGCGAGCCGCTTCCCCTGCCATATCTGCGCAGCCCCTCACGGGCGCATCTCAGTTCGTCGACACCACATTCGACAATAGTTAGCCCCAAGATGCCGAGGATCGAATCAATTTCTGAGGCTCGTGCCTGCCCCATCACAATAGATAGCTCAAGTACTGTGGGCGCAGCGATAAGTCTCTGGGGATGTTCATCCAAAGCCTTCATAACGTCGGCAGCTCTCGACTCAGACCTGATCAGCGCAACCAATGCCGAAGTGTCGACAATCATCGAGGTTGCCCCTCACTGTCATAGATATCGTCGTCTGTCAGCCAGGGGTCATCAACACCTTGACACCTTCTCTGCACATCAGCAAAGGCCTGCCAGTCGATAGCGTGATTAGCTCGTTCCTTTTCCATCTCAACGGTCAGCGCGTCGAGAACAGCACTTGTCGCGGTCGTCCCACGTAGGCGTGCCAGCTCTGTCGCCAGCGCATGCACGCGTTCATCCTTGATGTTGAGTGTTGCCATATCGCTAGAATACGCACCAATGCAGCCGTCGTCTACCCCAAGGTAGAACCCATGGGAAAGTTGAGCTAGTCTGCCAGGCGCTGGGAGACGACCGTGGTGACGCCGTCGCGCATCGTGATGCCGTACAAGGCGTCCGCTATCTCCATGGTTCGCTTCTGGTGCGTGATAACGATCAGCTGCGAGGTCTCCTGAAGCTCCTTGAAGATAGCCAGCAGGCGCGACAGGTTCACGTCATCCAGGGCTGCCTCGACCTCGTCCATGACGTAGAACGGGGACGGGCGCGCCTTGAAGATCGCGACCAGGAACGCAATCGCGGCGAGGGACCGCTCGCCACCCGACAGCAGGGACAGGCGCTTCACTTTCTTGCCCGCGGGCCGAGCCTCGATCTCGATGCCCGTCGTCAGCATGTCATCCGGGTCTGTGAGCACGAGGTCGCCCTGGCCGCCCGGGAACAGCACGCCGAACACGTGCTCGAACTGCTCGCGCGTCTCGGCGAACGCCGACGCAAAGGCCTCCTCCACCAGGCGATCCACGTCCTGCACGATACGCAGCAGATCCGCCTTCGAAGCTTTGAGGTCCTGGACCTGATCCACCAGGAACTTGTGCCGCGAAGCCAGCGCCTCGTGCTCCTCGAGCGCCAGGGGGTTCACGCGCCCCAGCTTCTCCAGGTCCTTCTGGGCCCTGGCGAGCACCCTCTCCTGCTCGGCGCGCACGAAGGCGGCCGGCTCGGCTTGCGCCGCCTTCTCGACGTCGTCGGGATCGAGCGGCAGCATCGGCACAGGGATCTCCGGCCCGTACTCGGCGATGAGCTGCTCGGGTTCGAGGGACAGCTCCTCCAGGGCGCGCCGCTGCAGGTCCTCGACGCGCAGGCGCGTCTGCTCGGCCGCTATCTGCCCCTGGTGGGCCGAGGCCGTAACCTCCGACAACTCAGCATTCAGCCGGTCGAGGCCGCGTCGGGCGTCAGAAACCTCCTGGGAGACCTGGGAGCGCCGCTCGCTCAGCCGGTCGCGCTCGGCGGCGGCCTGCGACAGGGCGCGCTCGGCGGCCTCCAGGGCTGTTCTCGCGGCGGACTCCACGTCCGAGGCCGTGGCCAGCTCTGTCTGTCGTGCAGCTTCGCGCCGGGCGTAGCGGGCACGCGCCTCGCGCTCGGCAGCGGCTGCTTGGCGCAGGGAACGGGCGCGGGAGGCGGCGCGCCGCGATTGTTCTTCGAGGACTCGCAGGCTCAGACGCGCCTCGTTTTCGCCCTCGCGGGCCTCACGAGCAGCCCGAGAGGCGGCGTCCGCGCGGGTCTGGGCGTCTTCGAGGGATTCGGGCGGACCGACAGTGTCCGCGCCGTCGAGGCGGGCGCGCGCGGCCACGTCCTGCTCACGAGCCCAGGTCACCTGTTCGTCGGCGCGGCGGGCGACATCGTGGGCGCGCTCGGCCTCGGCGCGGGCAGCCTGTGCCGCCGACTGGGCACGGGCCAGTTCCTGAGCCTCCTTGGCGCGCTGCGCGTCCTCCTCGCGCAGCTCCTTCAGGGCGTCGTTTGCATCGCGGATGCAGCGATCCAGGTGGGCGCTAGCCTCGCTGAGATGCTCGGAGACCTCGGCCATGCGGGCCTGGGCGGCCTCAGCTTGCGCGCAAGCTTCCTCGTAGTCCGCACGTACGGAGAGCACGGAGGAAGCCTGGCGGCCGCCCTCTACCGACCAGGAGCGCAGCACGTCCCCACCTGACGTGACGACTGCGCGCACACCGGACACATCCAGCACGGCAACGGCAGCATCAAGCGAGCAGGCGACGACCCCATCCAGCAGGGACGCGAGGGGCGCAGCGGCCCCCTCGCAGGTGACGACGTCGGACAGCCACGTCGCGCCCTCGGGCAGGTCAATGCGCGGGCCGCCAGGCCTATCCGTAGGCTCGTCGGAAGAACCAGCAGAAACAGAAGACAACGTATCCGACGCAACAACAATCCGCAGTGATCGTCCGGCCGCGCGGGCCGCTTCAAGCTCGCCCAGGCCTCGGGCTAGGGAGTCGACGACGACGGCGTCGGCGAAGGGGGCGAGCGCGGCCGCGACGGCATCCTCGAAACCGGGGGTGACGTGCAGGAGGGGCGCGACCTGGCCGAGCACACCGGGGCGTCCCATCAGCTCGGCGGTGCCATCCTCGGGAGCGAGCAGCTGCTCGAGGGCGTCGCGGCGGGCCTCCCATCGGGCGCGATCGGCGCGGGCCTCGCGCTCGATGCCGAGCAGCTCGTCCACGCGGGCGCGCGCTGCGTCACGGCAGGCGGAGGCCTCCGCGTGTGCGCGGGCCGCTCCCCCACCGGCTTTATCCTCAGACGAAGACCCCTCAGCGACAGAAGCATCCACACCAACGGAGCCAACAGGTGATGCCGGCACGGCTTTCTCTGCTGCCTCGGCGCGCTCCTGAGCGGCGCGGCATGCGCCCCACGCGCGACCGGCCTCGGCGATAGCGGCCTCCAGGCGAGACGCGGCAGTGGAGGCGTCGCCCGTTAGGCGCGCGACTTTCTCACGGTGGTCGGCGATGACGCGATTAACGCGGGCGAGTTCACGGACCGCCGACTCGTCCGCGTCTTCCGCGGCCTCGCGGGCGCGCGTCGCTGCCGTGAGTGCACTGCGGGCCTCCTCGACCTGCCCGACCAGGGCAGTGTCTTCGGCAATGGCCACGCGGGCGCGCTCGTCGAGAACGTCGGGATCCTCGCCGCCCGGCGGCGGATCGGGAGTCGCACGCAGGGAGACCTTTTGCGTCGCGGCCATGAGCGTGCCGCGCAGACGCTCGGTGATCGTGGTCAGTGACTGCCAGTCGGAGAAAGCTTGATCGAGCGCCGGCGAGGACGCCCGCTCCGCCTTCTCCAGACGCGCGAACTCAGCACGCGCCGACGCGATCTGTTTCTGAAGAGACGCGCGCTGGTGCGCTGCCGACTCGTCCGAGGCCTCGAGCACGGCCAGCATGTTCAGCGCAGAGGCGAGGTCATCGGCGAGCAGGCGGGCCTTCGCGTCGCACACGCGCGCCTGGATGAGGGCCGCGCTCCGGGCAACGCGCGCCTGGCGGGCCAGGGGCCCGAGCTGGCGGTGGATCTCGTTCGTCAGGTCCAAGACGCGCACGAGGTTCGCGTCCATGTCCGACAGCTTCTTGAGTGCCCGCTCCTTACGGCGCCGATGCTTCAGGACGCCCGCGGCCTCTTCGATGAAACCGCGGCGCTCCTCGGGGGTGGAGGACAGGATCGCGTCGAGTTGTCCCTGGCCGACGATGACGTGCATCTGGCGCCCCATGCCCGTGTCCGAAAGTAACTCCTGCACGTCCAGGAGCCGCACGGGCGAGCCGTTAATGGAGTACTCGGAGCCGCCCCCGCGGAACAGGGTGCGGCTGATCCGAACCTCCGAATACTCGATGTCGAGCAGCCCGTCAGTGTTGTCGATCGTCAGGTCCACCTGGGCGCGCCCGAGTGGAGCGCGCCCAGATGTCCCCGCGAAGATAACGTCCGCCATGTTCGAGCCGCGCAAAGCGCGCGCCCCCTGCTCGCCCATCACCCAGGCGAGCGCGTCGACGACGTTTGATTTTCCCGACCCGTTGGGGCCGACGACGCACGTGATGCCCGGCTCAAGGGCGAGCGTTGTCGCGCTGGCGAATGACTTAAAGCCCCGCAGCGTCAGGTTCTTCAGGTGCACCCTTGCAGGTTACCGGCGTCTCAGTAAATCTCCGGGAACCACAGGGAGATTTCACGCTTTGCGTTATCTACAGAGTCCGAGCCGTGAACGAGGTTCTCAATGTGGGGGCTGTCCCAGGCGCGACCCAAGTCACCGCGGATCGTGCCGGCTGGGGCAGTCGTCGGGTCGGTCGAACCCATGAGGACACGCATACCCTCGACGACACGCTGGCCTTCGATCACCATGGCGACGACGGGGCCGGAACTCATGAACTCCAGGAGGCTCTCGAAGAAGGGCTTATCCTTGTGGTCCACGTAGTGTTCGGCCAGCAGGTCGCGGGAGGCGACCATGAGCTTCAGGCCTTTGATGGTGTAGCCCTTGGCCTCGATGCGGCGCAGGATTTCACCGGTGAGGCCGCGAGCGTAACCATCGGGCTTGACGACGATGAGGGTGTGCTCGAGGGTGGGATCGAGAAGATGCTGAGGTTCCAGCAGAACACTCTTCGCGCTCACGTTGTCTCCTTTGATTGTCACAGTTGCGCGTTCGCGCTTTCAAGCATATCCGTCAACGCCGCGACCGCCGCTGTGGCGTCCGCCCCATTTGCCTCGATATGGACGGTATCTCCCTGGGTAACTCCGAGGGACATGAGGTCAAGGACCGAACCTCCGTCCGCTCCGTTGACGGTGATCTCCGCGTCGAACGATGCGGCAAGGCGCACGAAAGCAGCCGCCGGACGCGCGTGCAGTCCGACGGGGTCAGCAACGACAGCGTTTCCTTGCGCCCACATCGCCGAGGCCTGGACTGCCTCCGTTGCCCCGTTGATCAGCGGGACGGGGGCACCGGGTGCCTCCTCGGATGGGACGACCTCGGGGCGGGGGGCCAGGGATGCGGCCACGGCGGCGACCTGGCTCAGGGTATCGCCTAGTTGGGCGCGCACGGATGAGGCGACAGCTGCTTCGACGAGCGCGGTATCCACGAAGCGGACGCGGTCAGGGTCGTCGCTCATGTCGATGACGGACTCGACCGTCATCGTCGCCGAACCGAGGTCGGTCAGGATAATGACGCCGCTCCCCTCCCCTCCGACGGCACCGAGCGCAGCTTCGAGAGCTGATTCGACGCGATCATAGGAGGTTCCGATGCGACCGTCGTCGGTGCCGCCGGCGGCCTCGAAGCGCACGTCGGGCGCCATCTGGGCGGCCAGCTCACAGACACCGGTGGCCAACGCAGTGCTGTGGGAGACGATGACGAAGGCGACGCGCGCGCTCATGCCGCGCCACCCTCGGCTGCGGCACGCGCGGCGGCGCGCAAGATGAGCGAGGTGGAGACGGCTCCTGGGTCGAGGTGCCCGATGGAGCGCTCCCCCAGGTAGGAGGCGCGTCCCTTCGTGGCGCGCATCGGCTCGGTGGCGGCTGCTCCGGCCTCGGCAGCCGCAGCTGCGGCCTCCAGCACGACAAGCGCGTCGCCGCCCGCCTGAGCAGTCTCGCGCGCGGCGTCAAGAGCAGGACTCCAGGCATCGACCATGGTCTTTTCACCCGTGGTTGCCTTGCCGCGCGCTTGGATACCGTCCAGCGCTCCCTCGATGAGCGCAGCAACACCCTCACCGTCCAGGTTGGCGCATCCCGCGGCCTTCGATGCGCGCAGGAACGCCGTTCCGTACAGGGGTCCCGCGGCACCGCCGACCGTGGACATGAGGGTCTTAGCGACCGTCTTCAGAATATCTGCGACGCTGTCCGGCTGGCCTTCGTGCAGGGCCGCAACGGCGGCGCGAAAACCGCGGTCCATGTTTTCACCGTGGTCGCCATCGCCGATCGCTCGGTCCAGGTCCACCAGGTAGTCGCGGTGCTCGGCGACAGTGGCCGCCGACGTCTCGATCCACCGCAGTGCCCACGCTGCATCAACGCTCATCGTCTCTCTCCTTGTTCCGCTCGGTCGTTTACTTCCAGGCCACTGTGTCCACGGGCGCGTCAAAGAGGGCGAGGAGTTCGTCGTCGGCGCGCATAAGGGTGACGGACACACCGGGCATCTCCAGGCTGGTGACGTAGTTTCCGACCATCTGGCGGGCGATGCCAATACCGTCCTTTGTTAGGAGGGCCGCGAGGGCACGGAAACAGATGTAGAGCTCAGAGATGGGAGTGCCACCCATGCCGTTAACGAGGGCAACGACGCGCTCGCCTTCGCTCAGGCCGAGGTCGTCGCGCACGCGCTCGTAGAGTTCAGCGATGAGGGTATCGGCGCTTTCCATAGAGCCGCGGCGGTAGCCGGGTTCACCGTGGATGCCGATACCCAACTCGATCTCGTCCTCGCCCAGGTCGAAGGAAGGCTTGCCCGCATGGGGCACGGTGCAGGGGCCGAGCGCAAGGCCCATGGAGCGGGTCTGGTCGTTGACTTTCGTCGCAATGCGGGTGACTTCTTCCAGGGAGTCGCCGCGTTCGGCGGCAGCGCCCGCGATCTTCTCCACGAAGATGGTTCCTGCGACGCCGCGGCGGCCCGCAGTGTACAGGGAGTCTTCGACGGCGACGTCGTCATTGACGACGACCGTGGAGACCTGGATGTCCTCCATGTCGGCAAGCTCGGCTGCGGTCTCGAAGTTGAGGACGTCGCCAGTGTAGTTCTTGACGATATGGAGGACGCCCGCGCCGTGGTCGGCAGCCTTCGTGGCCTCCAGGATCGGATCAGGGGTGGGTGACGTGAAGACTGCGCCGGGCACGGCTGCGTCCAGCATGCCTTCTCCGACGAAGCCTGCATGCAAGGGTTCATGTCCGGATCCGCCACCGGAGACCAAGCCGACCTTGCCGTCAGCTTTCGGAACGGCGCGGGTGACGAAATCGGGCGAGTAGTGAACGTCGACGAGGTCGGGGTGTGCCAGGGCGAATCCCTCCAGGGTTTCGCGGACGACGGCGTGGACATCATTGACGAGCTTCTTCATGGTGCCTCCTTGCAAAGCGCTCATCTTTTCTTGTAGACCTCATCATCGTGCCACGTTTCACACAAAAACCCAACTGAGGCGGTCGCCGAATGGCGGCCGCCTCAGCTCACGGGCATGTCATCGTGGGGAGTGCCCTGCCAAGGCCAGCATTTCTCCGGCCAGCATGACTGAGCCAAACACAAGGATTCCGCTGCGATCCGCGGGCTGCGCCCCGGCCTCGGCGATCTCCGCTGCACGATCGACCGCATCGGCAAGCGAGTCGCGCACATCTACCCGGTCCGGTCCGAAGACCTCTTCGGCGACCTCCGCTAGGCGCGCAACGTCGGCCGCGCGCTCGCCCGGCATCTGCGTGAGGACAAGGTGATCGAGGAAGGGTTCGACCTCAGACAGGACACCCTCAATGTCCTTGTCCCCCATGGCCGCGTACACACCCACGATGCGCGCGAAAGAGAAGGAGGACTCCACGGCCTCGCGCAGAGTGGCAGCGCCCGCGGGGTTGTGCGCCGCATCGACAATGATCGTGGGCGAATGACGTACGACCTGCATGCGTCCCGGGCTGGAGGCGTTCATGAGGCCCTGCTCGACGATGCGCCCGTCGAGGCCGCGCCCGCCCATGAAAGCCTCGACGGCGACGAGGGCGGCCGCCGCGTTGTGCGCCTGATACTGCCCGAACAGGGGGACGAAGACGTCTTCGTAGATCGCGGATGGCGTACGGATGGTGACCATCTGGCCGCCCACCCCCATCTGGCGGCCCACGACCTCGAAGTCGCGGCCCTCGACGCGCGCGATAGCGTCGACGGAGCGTGCCCGCTCGAGGAGGATGTCGAGGACGGCCTCTTCCTGCTTCATGATGACGACGATCTGGCCGGGCTTGATGATGCCGGCTTTTTCGCGCGCGATTTCCTCGATCGTGGAGCCGAGCCACTTGGTGTGGTCCAGGGCGATCGGTGTGATGACGGAGACCCCAGCATCGATGACGTTCGTTGCGTCCCAGCGCCCGCCCATGCCGACCTCGACGACGGCGGCGTCGACCGGGTAGTCCGCGAAGGCAGCGTACGCCATGATCGTGAAGACCTCGAAGAAGGATAGGCGCGGGCCGCCTTCCTCCTGGCTGCGCTCATCGACCATGCCGACGTAGGGTGCGATGTCCTCCCAGGCGCGCACAAAGCCCTCACGCGTGATCGGATGTCCTTCGAGCGAGATGCGTTCGCGCACGTCGAGCAGATGTGGGCTGGTGAAACGGCCCGTCTTCATGCCGAAAGCACTCAGCAGAGAGTCGATCATGCGCGACGTGGACGTCTTACCGTTCGTGCCCGTGATGTGGATCGACGGGTAGGAGTTCTGCGGGTCACCCAGGATGTCGAGCGCGAGCTTCACGCGGTCAAGGGTCGGGTCGATGTCGTGCTCGGGGGCGCGCGCGACGATGGACTGGTAGATCTCCTGCACGCGTGCGTCGAGTGTGACCTCGTCCTGGGCCTTGGATAGCGCGGCCTCGTGGGAGGCGCGCTCGTCGCACGCCTCGGCGGCGTCGTCAGCGAAGTCCTCGTCCACCTCGCCCTCGATTTCGGCGAGGACGGAGGGGTCGGGACCTAACAGCAAGGAGTGTTCGACGAGGGCACGCAGGGCGGCCTCGCGTTCGCTCTCCTCGGCCTGCAGGTCGAGGCTCTCCCCCGCCTCGGCGTCCTCGATCTGGTCAGCCGCCTCCAGGTATGGGATCAGGTCGGCCGGGATGCCGCCCTGCTGGTCCTCGTGGGTGGGGTCTTGTCCGAAGAACGATTCACCTGCCATGTTTCCTCCACTGCTCGCATTGTCGTCGCTATTTTACCGGCCCATGCAGCGCGACCGGCCTGTTTCGCCAATCACGACGCGTCCTCGCGACACGCAGGTGAGAATTCATCGACGAGGCCGGGGCGGAGCGCACCCATCATCCGTCCACGTGCGATGGCTTCCTTACCAAAGAGATTCCTTCGACACCACGTAACGGATAGGATCATTCCATCAAGATGGTCCCCCAAGGAGGCGGCACATGGGTACGTGGTTTAGTCGGGCATCCGAGATTGAGGAGCTGCGCGCCGAGAACCTGAGGCTGAGACAACAGGTCGCGACCCTCGAGGCCCGCCTGCGCGCCGCGTACGCCGACGCGGGCGTCACGGCCCTGGCCGGGTCCTCGCCCACTCCCGAGGTGGCGGTTTCCACCGCGCCTTCTTCTGCCGCCGCAGTGCCTTCCCCAGCCACGGCCTCGGACCTGGATCTGAGTCCCGTCGAACTCCAGATGATCGCGGAGCGCAAGCTGGTGAACGCGGTCAAGTCCTACAGGGACCGCACCGGCGTCGACCTTAAGACAGCGAAGGCGGCAATCGACGCAGCCAGGTAATCCTCGGCCACGAGATGGCCGTTTCCCGGTTGGCGTTCACGCATGCGGATAGGCTGTGCGTCCGCGGATAGGTTGTGCTCTCGCGGATAGGTTATCGGGATACGGATAGGTTATTAACGTATCCGCATTCTCGTAACCTACCCACATAATCGTCACCGACCCTCCCGGAGGACACTGGAGGACTCCGAACGACAAAATATCCACGAGGCTTCCTCCACATTCTCAGACTGCTTCACCGGTAAGCCCAACACGCCGCCAACACGACAATTACGCATTAACCATTCGGGTTAGAGTGTCATCATCCACACAGGCGAGCCGACCCATCACACGTCAATTGCACCGGAGGAACCCATGAAACAAGCGATCATTTCTGCAGCGTGCATCATTGCACTCACCACCCTCGGAGCATGCTCAAGCACTACCGAGAGCTCGGCTTCGAACACACCACACCAGCAGGCCAGCACTGCCGCACCTACTACCGAATCTTCGGCCACGCCAGCAAACCTGACGGGCACCTGGCAAGAAAAGAACCCGAACGAAGACAGCTACCAGATCGCTAGAGTCACCGCCGACACCATCGAGATCTACTGGCACACTCCCGACAGTGACGCTCTGTACTGGGCGGGCAGCTACGTTGCCCCAACAGATTCTAAGACCCCGTACACGTGGGATTCCGTCAACGATACAGAAAAAACCGGATCGGCAATTCTTGCATCCTCTGACGAGACCAAGACCTTCACCTACTCCGATGACACGATCTCCTACAGCGTGACCGCACTGGGAGTCACCAAGAAGGTCACCATGGAGCGGGCCGACATCGATGTTCCATAACGAAAATCCCATCTGATCGACACACTATGTTGGGGCCGGGAGGTTGTCCTCCCGGCCCCCGCGTATACGGGCGGGTGGGCTGCACCAATGCGCAGCCCACCCGCCCGTACCGGCACTCAGTGCTTTGCGACGCGCACCTGAAGTTTGTCGCCGGCCTCGACCGTCAGCGACAGAGCGAGGGTCTCGGCGGCGATCATGTCGCGCCAGGCCTCCACGTCGGCCACGTGATCGGTGGGAACCGTCAGCGACAGGTCGATGCGGTCCGCGATGTGCAGGCCCGCGTTCTTACGCTCGTCCTGAACGGCGCGCACGACGTCGCGGGCGTACCCCTCGGCCTCGAGCTCGGGGGTCAGCTCCGTATCGAGCACGACGAAGGTGCCCGACGCCAGCACGTCCGCGACCTGGCCCTCTGCGGCGTCCACGGAGGTGGACACGGAGAACATGTCGCCCGTGAGCACCAGCGGCGCCCCATCCAGCTCGACGGAAGCGAAACGGCACGCGCCGTCCACGAGCTCCCACTCGCCCGCCTTCTGCGCCTTGAACAGCTGGCTCGTCAGCTTACGAACCGCCGGCTCGAAGGCGCGCGGGTTCAGCGCCAGCTCGGTGCGGACGCTCAGGCCCGAAGTTTCGGGAGAAGCGAACACCACAGACTTCACGTTGACCTCTGAAGCAATCAGATCCGCGAAGGGCTCCAGCGCCGCAAAATGCTCGGACACAACCTGCAAAGATGCCAGAGGCTGGCGCACGCGCAGCTGGTGATTCTTGCGCAGCGCGTGAGCCGACGACACGATCGAACGAACCTCGTCCATGGCGGCGACCAGCTCGGGGGCATCCACGGCCTCGTCGATAACCGGGAAGTCCGTCAGGTGCACGGATTCCCCGCCCGTCAGACCGCGCCAAATCTCCTCACTCAGCAGCGGCAGCAGGGGCGCCGCCAGCTCCATGAGCGTCACGAGAGCCGTGTACAGCGTGTCGAACGCGGCACCGTCCTCGTCCCAGAAGCGCTGACGCTGGGTACGCACGTACCAGTTCGTCAGGACGTCCAGGTAGTCGCGAATCGCATCGCAAGCACCAGCAACGTCATAGGCGTCCAGCGCGCCACGCACGTCCTCGGCGAGGGTGCGGGTGTGGGCCAGCAGGTAGCGATCCATCTGCGCCAGCGCGGCCACGGCCTCGGGCGACGACAGATCGAGGCGCATGGCCTCGTAGCCCTCACCCTTGTTGCAGGCGCCCGCGTACAGCGTGAAGAAGTAGTACGTGTTCCAGATGGGCAGCAGCACCTGACGCACCGTGTCGCGGATCGACTCCTCCTTGACGATCAGGTTGCCGCCGCGCACGACCGGGCTCGACATGAGGAACCAACGCATCGCGTCGGAGCCGTACTTGTTGAACACCTCGGCCACGTCCGGGTAGTTACGCAGCGACTTACTCATCTTCAGGCCGTCGTCACCCAGCACGATGCCGTGGGAGACGCAGGAGCGGAACGCGGGACGATCAAAGAGCGCGGTCGCCAGGACGTGCAGCGTGTAGAACCAGCCGCGCGTCTGACCGATGTACTCGACGATGAAGTCGCCCGGGTAGTGGTTCTCGAACCACTCCTGGTTCTCGAACGGGTAGTGCACCTGTGCGAAGGGCATCGAACCGGACTCGAACCAGCAGTCGAACACGTCGGAGATGCGACGCATCGTCGACTTGCCCGTCGGGTCGTCCGGGTTCGGGCGCGTCAGAGAGTCGATGAAAGGACGGTGGAAGTCCGTCACTTTCACGCCGAAGTCGGCCTCCAGCTGGGCGATGGAGCCATAGACGTCCGTGCGCGGGTACGCCGGATCGTCCGACACCCACACGGGAATCGGCGCGCCCCAGAAGCGGTTACGCGAGATCGACCAATCGCGGGCGCCCTCCAGCCACTTGCCGAAGATGCCGTCCTTGGTGTGGGCGGGGGTCCAGGTGATCTCCTGGTTGAGCTCCACCATGCGATCGCGGATCTGGGTGACGCGCACGAACCACGAGGACACGGCCTTGTACATGAGCGGCTTGCGGCAGCGCCAGCAGTGCGGGTAGGAGTGCACGTAGGACTTCTCGCGCACCAGCACGGCGCGAATCTCGGGGGCGCGGCGCGCGATCGGGCCACCCTGCTCGCGCAGGTCAGCGACCACGTAGCGGTTCGCATCGAAGATCTGCATGCCCTCGTAATCGGGGACCTCCGAGGTGAAGACGCCGCCCTCGTCGACCGGCATGACGAGGCCGATGTTGTACTCCATGCACGTCCACATGTCGTCCTCACCGAAGGCGGGCGCCTGGTGGACCAGGCCGGTGCCGTCCGTCGTCGTCACGTAGTCGGCGGCGATGATGGACCAGGCGTTGGGGCCGGGGATTCCGCCCTCGGCGCGGCGCTCGGAGGTGTCGAAGTAGTCGTAGATCGGGTGGTAGTGGAGGCCCACCAGCTCGCTGCCCTTGTAGGTGGCGACGACGGTCGGGTCCTCACCGAGTTCCTTCGCATACGCCGGGATCAGGTCGGTCGCGATGAGGACGCGCTCGCCGGCGAGGTTGCCCACATGTTCGGCGGCCACCTCAACGAGGGAGTACTCGATCTGCGGGCCCACGGCGACGGCCGAGTTCGAGGGCAGGGTCCAGGGCGTGGTCGTCCAGATGAGGGCCAGCTCGGGGCGGGCCGAATCCTCGCGCAGCTTGGTCTCCAGGCGCAGGCCCACCGTCACCGTGTTGTCCGTGCGGTCCCGATAGATCTCGTCGTCCATCTTGAGCTCGTGGTTGCTCAGCGGCGTGCGGTCGTTCCAGCAGTAGGGCAGGACGCGGTGCCCCTGGTAGGCGAGGCCCTTGTCATAGAGCTGTTTAAAAGCCCAGATGACGGACTCTGTGTAGGACTTATCGAGGGTCTTGTAATCGTGCTCGAAGTCCACCCAGCGGGCCTGTCGGGTGACATACTCCTCCCATTCCTTCGTGTAGCGCAGGACGGAGGAGCGGCAGGCCGCGTTGAACGCTTCGATGCCGATGCCACCTTCGCGGGTGATCTCGGTGACGTCCTCGATGCCGAGCTGGCGCTGTGCCTCAAGTTCGGCGGGCAGGCCGTGGGTGTCCCAGCCGAAGCGGCGCTCGACGCGGTGGCCTTTCATGGTCTGGTAGCGGCCCACCACGTCCTTGACGTAGCCGGTCAGGAGATGGCCGTAGTGGGGCAGGCCGTTGGCGAAGGGCGGGCCGTCGTAGAACACGAACTCGTTGGAGCCGTTCTCGCCAGCGTCGCGCATCTCAATCGACTTACGGAAGGTGTCGTCGCTCGCCCAGAAGGCCAGCGTGGATTCTTCCATGGTCGGGAAGGAAGGGCTGGGGTCCACCTCGTCTTGCCGGTGGCGGGGGTAGAAGCCGTGCTTCGTCATGTGTGTCCTCGTCTCGCGCCTGTACAGGGACGAGGACCGGCGTCGCCGGAACCCGCGGTACCACCCCGCTTGCCGCTCCCACGCCGGGGGTGGCCGCTTCGTTGGGGGCTGTGTCGGGCCCGCCCGTCCGGTTCTACTGGAGGGAACGAGGCCGTGGTCGGCACTCGCGCTCCTCTTTCTTCCGGATGCTCCCCGGTGATACCCCGCATGCGGGCCGGATCGTAGCGAAAACCAAGTGTAGCGAAGCATCTGGCCAGATGCCTATTGGGCGGGCGTCTGTCCGCGCACAGCAAAGGACACACGTGCCTTGATGTGCTCGCAGTTCGTCGTCATCTATCGACTTTCACCGGTATTGTCCGCCGCTTTCCTCAGCCCCGGCTTCGGCGCGCGTGCGCGGGGAAAGGGGAGCCCTGCCCTAAAGTTGTGGGGTGAGCAAGATGGACACGAAACGCCCCGCGCGCCCCTGGGGTGCGCTCGTCGGCGCGTGCGCGATCGCTGCGCTGCTGGTCGTCTGGGCGATGCAGGGGTCCCTGTCGGGCGCGGGTGTGCCGGTCGGGCGGGCCGCGACGATTGCGGTCGGCATGACGCTACAGGCGATCCCCTTCCTGCTCCTGGGTGTCTTCGTCGCCGAGCTGATCGAGGCCTTCGTCTCCCCCGCCTTCATCGCGCGGGTCTTCCCGACGAATCCCCTCGCATCGGTGCTGACCGCCCTTGTCGCGGCCTTCGCGCTGCCCGTGTGCGACTGCTCGGCCGTTCCGATTTTTCGTTCTCTGCTTCGCAAGGGCGTGCCCCTATCGGCGGCGACGACGCTCATGTTGGCCTCGCCCGCGATCAATCCGCTGGTGATCGCATCGACCCTCTACGCGTTCGGGTCCTGGTGGCTGGTGGCCGCGCGCGTCGGAGCGTCCGTCGTCGTCGCCCTGTGCGTGGGCCTGTCCATGCTGGCCGCTCCCCCGACGGCGCTGCGCGAGGAGGGCCGTCCGGGCGCCCATTCCGAGCGTGATGCGTGTTGCTGCGAGGACGGGTGCGAGCTGCCCGACCGAAGCGTCTCTGGCGTGTTGGCGGCGACGGGGCGCTCCTTCGGGCGGATTCTGCCGTTCCTGCTGGGGGGCGTGGTGGCCTCGACGATGGCGCAGGTGGCGTGGCCTGTGTCGTCGCTGCTGTCGGGGCTACCGGCTGGCGGCGCGTTGGCCCTCATGATGGGGGCCGGTTTCGCCCTGTCCCTGTGTTCGTCCTCTGACGCGGTGATCGCGCGGTCGTTGGCGTCGTTGGCGCCGACAGGGGCCCTTTTGGGTTTCATGGTGTACGGGCCGATGATGGACGTGAAGAATGTGGCGCTTCTGGCCTCCCAGTTCCGTAGTGCCTTCGTGGCGCGTTTGTGTGTGACGGTGACGGTGGTTGCTGTTCTTGTCGTGGGCGGCGCTTGGTGGATGGGGGTCCTGTCGTGAAGCTCGTGGATCGCATCGTACCCACGTTGGAGGCCCTCTCACTGGCTGGTTTGGGGGCGGCGCTATTGTGGATGGCTCTGTCGGGTCGCTACGGCTCGTTCGTGCCGCCGTCGGCGCGCCTGGGGATCGCCCTGTCGGGCGTCGCCTTGCTGGCGTGTTCGTTGGCGTTGTCGTCGCGCCTGGGCGCGGGCGAGGGTGCGCATGGCGATGGGTCTGCCTCGTCGCGCAGGGGCCTGACGCGCTGCGTCGTCGCGGTCCTGGCGGCTCTGGTCCTCATTCTTCCGTTCCGCGTGTCTCCTTCGGAGTTGGCGTCGACGACGCTGAGCGCGCGCGCCGCCGACGCGGGGGACGAGGCCGGGGCAGGTACCGATGAGCAGGCCGAGGAATCCTCCACGGAGGATCCCGCGAGCGCGGGGGCGGGTTCCCAGTCCGCCGGTCAGAGCGGGGGCCCGAGCGGGGCTGGCGCCCAGGCCTCGTCGAGCGGGACGTTGGAGCTGACGACGGAGAACTTCGCGGCGCAGATTGAGGAGCTGTCGTCTCACGGGAAGGTGCACGATGGGCAGCGCGTGGAGCTGACGGGCTTCGTGATGAGCGAGGCGTCGGCGCGCGGCCAGGCTTCGATCCCGCGCCTGACGTCGGAGGAGAGTTTCGCCGTGGCGCGCATGGCGATTTGGTGTTGCGCGGCGGATGCCTACGCGGTCGGTTTCGTTGTTCGCTGGGATGGGGCCGTTCCCGCGGCGGATAGCTGGGTGCACGTGGCAGGCACGCTGCGCCTGCGTGGCAATAAGGCGCTCGTTATCGAGGCCGACTCGGTTGAGGCGACTAGCGCCCCTGATCCGGAATTTGTCGTTCAGCAGCGCTAAACACAATTACGATGAGTGTGCCGATCACCCATCATGCTTATGCTCGTAGCCTCGGACGTAAGATGAGCGTTTCTTGTGCCGATCAGTGCATCATTGCCTCATAGCCTAAAGACCACACATAATGGGGACATCGTGGCAAAAATGTGAACATATAAGTGTTATAGGTCACTTAACGGAGCTTGCTTTGTTTGGCACCTCACGCCTATCTTACAACGTTCGACACCCGCCGATCACACTCAAGAGGCGCCTCATGTCCACCAAATCCCTCCCCACAATTCTGTTTGCCGCGGCGACCGCGCTCGCTCTGAGCGCCTGCGCCCACTCCTCGACCCCCTCCACGACCGGCGCGCCATCGGCCCCCTCTTCCGGCTGGCCCACCGCCTCCCAAGACCCCGCAACCGCGCCCATGTCCGGCATCATCTTCGCCGCCGCCGACGACGGCATCGACACGACGGTCACCACCGTGCGGGCCATCGACCCGCAATCGGGCACGATCACGGCGACGCGTACCTTCACCTTCCCGAGCGAGTACCTGTCCGCACCGGGGTACATGTGCGAGTATATGCAGTGCTATTCCCCCGACTTCTCACGCATGATCGTCGCGAACAACGACGGCGAGAACGAAAAGGTAGCCGTGGTCTCCACGGACGGCACGCTCACCGTCCTCAACGACGCGATCCCCACGCCGAGCGGACACACCCCCGTGTCCAATCACTTCGCACAATTCGGTCCCGACGGAGCCATCTACGTGGCCCACATCGACAAGGACGCCGCATCGGATCGCGTCGGCACAATCTATCGTTTCCCCTCAGAAACTGAAGCGCCCGAGGCCGTTCCCACCGACTTCACGGTCGAAAACTACGCGCGATTCCAAGTCATGCCCGACCTGTCCATCCAGCGCACCAAGACCTCGATGTGGGTCGCCAACGAGGCCGGCGTCGGCTGTTTCGGCGCGGACGCCGTCACCCCCGACGGCACGTGCCTCACGATCGACCAGGGCACCATCTACTCCACGCCGGGCATGCCTCTCGCCCAGACCACCCCGGAGGACCAGACGCTGCTCGTTTCCAACTGGACGAAAGTCAGCCTGCCCGGCCTGGAGAGCACTCACACCATCGAAGGATGGCTAGCCGTGAGCCCCGACGGCACGCAGATGGCACTGTACGCGTCACCCAAGGACACCTACTCCGACCTCTCGCTACCCATCTTCGTCGCCCCCGTCGCAGGCGGCGACGCCACCCAGGTCACGACGACCACCGAGGATGTCCCGGGCGTCGTGCGCATCCTGGGCTGGACCAAGTAGAAGGAACGAGGCCGGGGACGCTCACCGCTCGCCGCGCACCAGCCCGCCCCGGCCTCGTTCCTACGCTGTGAGCGCGCGGGCTCTACTGCGCGGCTTTCCTGGCCACGAGCGTGTTTGTCGCCTGGGCCACCGGGCGCACGATCATCGAGTCAATGTTGACGTGGGAGGGGCGCTCCAGGGTCCACACGATCGCCTCCGCAATGTCCTCGGCGACGAGCGGGGCGGCGACCCCCTCGTAGACGCGGTCGGCCGCCTCCTGGGAGCCGAGCCGGTTGAGAGAGAACTCTTCGGTGCGCACCATGCCGGGCGCGATCTCGATGACGCGCACGGGCTCGCCCACCAGTTCTTGGCGCAGCGTGTTGGCGATGATGCGCTCGGCGTGCTTGGCGGCGACATACCCCCCGCCTCCGGGGTAGGTGTCGTGGGCCGCGGTCGAGGTCAGGAAGACGAGGTCTCCCCCGCGCTCGCGCATCCCCGGCAGGAAGGCGCGCGTACAGTGCAGGGCCGTCATCACATTGCGCTCGAACATCGCGCTCCACCTCGCGGGATCACCCTCCGCCACGCGGTCGACGCCGATGGCACCGCCGGCGTTGTTGACCAGCGCATCCACGGGGCCACCCTCCAGGACGTGGGCGGCCATCTCCTCCACCTGCGCCTCATCGGTGAGGTCGGCCGCCCAGTACTCGCAGCCGATCTTCTTCGCGAGAGCCTCCAAGCGCTCGCGACGCCTCGCCACCGCGACGACACTCCACCCCCGCTGGGCCAACAGGCGGGCGGTAGCCCACCCGATTCCGGTGGAGGCACCAGTGACAACGACGCGACGAGAATTGCTCATGGCCCAACAGTAATATCCCCGGGCACGCACCGTCGTGCGCGCCCGGGGACACTCTGCTGGTGTCTCAGCCGTTGGGCAGGCCGTATGCCTTGTGGATCAGCCAGATCGGGTGGACGACGTTCGCGCCCGTGGCCGTGCGCAGCTGCCAACGACACGTCTCCGTGTCGCAGGCCGCCAGCTCGGCGTTGACCTGCTTGATGAAGTCAAAGACGGGGGCGCCCACGGCCTGGGCGACCGCGTACTTCTCCTTCTTCATGCCGTAGGTACCCGCAATGCCACAGCAGGGCTGCTCGGAGTCCTTGACGGTCACGCCGGGAATCAGGCTCATCAGCTCGATGGCTGGCTTGCCCAGTCCCTGGGACTTGACCTGGCAGGGGGCGTGGTACGGGATGGTGACGTCGATGCGCTGGAAGTTGGTGTCCAGCTCGCCCTTGTCGTACAGGTGCAGCAGGAATTCGCTGATGTCCCACATGCGCGAACCCACATCCGTGAGCTCGGGCGTATCCATCTCCAGGATCTCGTGCGCCTCGTGGCGCAGCATGCCCGCGCACGAGCCGGACGCGGAGATGATCGGGGCATCACGGTTGACGCTGCGCAGGTCGTTCGTCAGCTTCGAGACGTACTTGCGCGCGTCCTTGTACAGGCCGTTGGACTGCAGGGCCAGGCCGCAGCACCCGTGCTTGGGGACCAGGACCTCGTAACCCAGGTGCTCGAGGACCATCACGGAGTGGATGGAGGTCTCGACCTCGAAGTACTGGCCGGCGCAGCCGTGGAAGAAGATCACCTGGCCGCGCGTGCCGGAGTTCGGCAGGGGCGTGTGCTTCTTGAACCAGCCCTCGAAGGTGCGCCCGTAGGCGCGCGGCATGGGGGCCGAACGGTGCACGCCGATGATGGCCTCCATCGCCACGCGGATCGGCTTGACGTCGAGCGCCCAGTTCGCGATGGGGGCGACCGGGGTCATCATGGTGCCAATCAGCGAGGTTCGCCCGATCAGGCGGTCGCGCATGGGGATGCCGTGCGCTTCCTTCATGGCGGTGCGCCTGTGGTGGATGATCTCGGTGACCTTCACGCCCTGGGGGCACACGAGCGAGCAGGTGCCACACGAGGAGCAGTAGTCGATGGACTTATCGACCATCTGCCCGTCCTTGCGGAAGCGCTCGGCCTGCGGGCCGGAGTACTTCGGGCCGCCGAACAGGTCGGTGACGCGCATGACGGGGCACTGGGTCTCGCAGATCGTGCACTTGACGCAGGCATCCAGGCTGGCGCGCAGCGCGGCGTCACCCTCCAGGGAGAACATGTCGGCTTCTTCCACGCTCGGTCCCATCAGCGTTGACATCTCCAGGGTCATTTCAGCTCCTGCACGATCGCGTCAACGGCGGCCAGGGCACTGGCCAGAGCGATGCCTTCGCCGCTCTTTTCGCGCCAGCGGGTGGCGCCGGCCAGGTTGCCGCCCGCGACAAACAGGTTGGTGTACACGGCCTTGCCGTTTTCGTCGACGACGCGCATGGAATCGTCGACGGCCAGTCCCGCCAGGAACAGGGGCTGTTCCTCGCCCCAGAAGTCAGCGTGCAGCAGCTGACCGGTGGGGCCCATGACGGGCAGGGAGCACACGGTGTCGCGCACGACACCGTAGGAGTCCATCTCCAGAGCGCCGGACTCGAAGCCACCGGCCGCCAGGATGACGGCGCGCGTCTCCACGCGGGTAGCGCGTCCTGCGCTGGCGTATTCGACGGCCTGAACGCGCCCGTCGGCGGTGTGCAGGGCCTTCAGGGGCGAGCCGAGGACGACGCGCGCCTTGGCGGAAGCCAAGCGGGTCAGCGACGCATTCAAGCGCATGCCGGGCACCGACGGGGGCTGGACCGGGATCTCGAAGACCGGGTGTCCGAGCTTGTCCGCCAGGTCTCGCCACGCTCGCGGATCGTCGAGGCCGAGGACGGCGGGCAGGCCAACGATCTCACCGTCTTCCAGGAGAGGGCGAATCTGGGCGGCCAGACGCGCGCGGTTCTCCTCGTGGTCGAGGCTGCGCGCGTGCACGGTTCCCACGGAGTCGATCTCTCCCTCGCGCACCACGTAGTCGACGCTCAGGGCGCGCGCCTTGATCGGGGCACCGTCGGGGTCCGTCTGACGCGACAGGTTCTCGGCGACGAGGCTGGGGTAGAAGTCCTTGAAGCGCGCCAGGCCCACGATCGCGTAGCGGGCGCCCGCCTTGGGGATTCCGGCCTGCATCGAGGGAGGAATCAGGCAGGTGGGGCGCAGGGCGCCGACTCCGGTGGGAATGCGCACGTTGCGCGTCTCATCACCGACGAGTGCGTCCGGCCCGACGATGTCCCGCAGCCACGCGACCGAGGCACCGACCTGCTTGGGGCTCACGTGGGCGTAGGGGTGGGTGGGACGCGAGGCGACGTGCGCAGGGATTGCGTCCAGGGGCGCCTCGACCGGGTCCGGGCCGTAGCCGAGGATGTCGACCGTGCCGGTGCCGAGCTGGATGCCGCCGACGCCCTTGGTGATCAGGGTGACGCTTAGGCCAGCATCGGCGGCCTTGATCGCGGCGGCCAGGCCGGCCAGTCCGGCACCAATAACTACGACGTCTCTCATCGAACGACCTCTTCCTTGGCTGCGGGCAGGTGCTCGACGTCGAGCGTGCCCTCGTGAATCCAGGCGTCGAGCACGGCCTGCCTGGCTTGCTTGCCGTACAGGATGGGCCACAGGCCGATCCAGCGGTTCTTGAGGAACAGGCGCAGCAGTCCGTTGGCGCGCATCGAGTCGATGTGGCCGCGCTCGTGGGCGATTCCGGCGGCGCGCTGGGAGCAGAAGCCACCCTGGCAGGGGCCCATGCCCAGGCGCATCTGGCGGCGGACGTCGTCCAGCTGTCCCTTGGGCAGGGTGTCCATGACGTTTTCGAGCATCGCTCGGGTGGCCATTTCGCATTCGCAGATGATCTGCTCGTGCGTGGGCCCATCGTTGCGCGACTCGACGTTGTCGAGTCGGTGGCCGATCGTGTAGAGGCGCGCTTCCTTGGCCGCAGGGACGGCCTCGTCGGCGGTTGTGCACGGGCGGTTCTCGCCCATCTCCGAGCACATGATGTCGACGATGCGTTCGGCCATGAGGCGGTAGGTGGTGAGCTTGCCACCAGCGATGGTGAGCATGCCGTAGACGCCGTCTCGCGAGTTGTGGTCGATGATGCTCATGCCGCGCGCCATGTGGCGAGTGTCGGTCTCCGACACGCGCGAGTCCTTGATGAGGGGGCGCGCGCCCGCCCAGGCGTGGACGGCGCGGGCCTTGCGGAATCCGGGAATCATGGCCTCGCCCGAGTCGAGCATCTGTTGGACTTGGTCGGCGGGGATCGGCAGGTGGTCGGCATCGTCAGACTTGAGGTCGGTGGTGCCGATGATGCACACCGTGTGGTCGGGCACGAGGATGTCGCCGTCGGCGGGCCACACGCAGCGGTTGATGACCGAGTGCGTGAGGCGGTGGTTCATGGCGATCATGATGCCGGCGCCAGCGACGACGTCGACGCCGTGGCAGTCGGCCATGCCCGCGATTGTGCCGGCCCAGGGGCCGCCGCAGTTCAAGACGAAGCCGCATTCGATGCGAACGTCCTCGCCACCTCGCTCATCGTGAACGATGACGGCTGAAATACGGTCTTCTTCACGCTCGATGGCGGTCACGCGGTGGTAGGTCAAGATCTGCGCTCCATAGGCCTGGGCGGAGCGGATGGCTCCCCACGTCATCTGCCAGCCGTCGACCGTTCCGTCCTCGACAGCGAATGCGCGCTTGATGCGCGGGTCCAGTCGGGGTTCGCGTCGCAGTGCCTCGGCGATGGAGATTTCCTCCGCTGGCACCTTTGCGGCGGCGGCGCGGGCCAGGAACTGGTCCGCGTAGTCTTCATCGTCGTGAGCGGTCACCACGAAGAGGCCGCCGGTGGCCTCGATGGCGTTGGCGTTGATGCGCTTGACGATCTCGTTTTCTTCTGCGCATTCTGTGGCCGACTCGGGGTCGGAGGCGATGTAGCGTGCACCGGAGTGGAGCAGGCCGTGGAAGCGGCCGGAGGTCCCCTGAGCAATATCGGCCCGGTCGACGAGGACAGCTGAGAAGCCGCGCATCACGACGTCGCGGACGACGCCGGCACCGGTGGAGCCGCCACCGATGACGCACACGTCAGTGCGAAGTGTCTTCACCGTGTTATTTCCCTTCACGTCTTCATGAGGATGTGCCTCATTGCGCTTACTATTCTGCCCCCTCCATCCCCATCTGAACGAATTCACACTGGCCAATGCACAAATGTGCACGCTCAGTGTGCGCGAAAGTACCATTCGCACTTTCGCCCCAAAATTCCCCAAGAAACCACGAATAACGGCCTATAAGCCTCACGTAAATCGCCTGTCGCGTCGGAGAAATGCCTAGGCCACGCACAAAGCCCCCAAAACAACCTACAGTTATGGCATGACGAACACACTGCTCGCACGCGTCCTCGAAACCGCGAACA
Source organism: Actinomyces bouchesdurhonensis (assembly GCF_963540955.1). NCBI lineage: Bacteria > Bacillati > Actinomycetota > Actinomycetes > Actinomycetales > Actinomycetaceae > Actinomyces > Actinomyces bouchesdurhonensis. The sequence continues at coordinate 5,667 of NZ_CAUTSL010000028.1, read as the reverse complement.
TGGACCGCACCGTGCGCCCCCAAGACGATTTTTATCGCCACGTGAACGGCACGTGGCTGGCGACCCACGAAATTCCCGCCGACCGTCCCATGGACGGCGCATTCCATGCACTGCGCGATGCCTCCGAAAAATATGCCCGCACAATTGCTCAGGACGCAGCAGCCGGAAGACTCGACGACCCGGACGCGCAGCGCATCGCGGTCCTGTGGACGCAGTTCCTCGACGAAGACGCTATCGAGGCCGCCGGCAGCGCTCCCCTGCACGCCGACCTAGAATTCATTGAGGCATGCACGAGCCGCGACGAACTGGCCGAGGCCATGGGTTTCCTCATGCGCACTGGCATTGGTGGCCTCGTCGGCGCCTACGTGGGCACCGATCCGCACGATTCCTCCGCCTATATGGTCTCCCTGGTCCAGTCCGGTATCGGTCTGCCCGACGAGGCCTACTACCGCGAGGAGGATTATGCCCCAATCCGCGACGCATACATCGCCCACACCGCTCGACTCCTCTCCCTGGCGGGTATGCCCGACCCCGAGGGCGCGGCACGGCGCATCATGGCTCTGGAAACGGCCATCGCCTCGCACCACCGCGACTCGGTCTCCAACCGTGATCCACTCCTGTCTGACAATCCAACCCTGTGGAGCGAGCTCACGAGGCTCGCGCCTGGCTTCGACTGGGACGCGTGGGCGCGCGGAGCCCACATGCCCGTCTCCGGCCTCGTCGTCAACGTCGACCAGCCCGACTACCTGCGCGGTGCCGCCTCCCTGTGGGAACACACCGACCTGGCCACCCTCAAGGAGTGGCTGAGCGCGTCAGCCATCGACGCGCGCGCCTCCCTGCTCTCGGCCGACTTCGTCCAGGAGAACTTCGACTTCCACGGCCGCACCCTGGCGGGCACGCAAGAGCTGCGCCCGCGTTGGAAGCGCGCGCTGTCCCTCATCGAGTCATACCTGGGCGAGGCCATGGGGCGCGCCTGGGTGGCCCGCCATTTCCCACCCGACGCGAAGGACGCGATGGACGCGCTGGTGGGCCGACTCCTTCACGCATACGGAGAATCGATTCGCAGCCTCGACTGGATGAGTGAAGAGACGAAGAAGAAGGCGCTGGCCAAGCTGGCGACCTTCAACCCGAAGATCGGATACCCCGCCAAGTGGCGCGACTACTCCACGCTGCACCTGGACCCCCGCGCCACCCTCGTCGATAACGTGCGCGCCGCCAGCGCCCACGCCACCGACCGCGAATGGGACAAGCTCGGGCGCCCCGTCGACCGCGACGAATGGTACATGACGCCCCAGACCGTCAACGCCTACTACAACCCCACGCAGAACGAAATCGTGTTCCCCGCCGCAATCCTCCAGCCCCCGTTCTTTGACGCCCAGGCCGATGACGCAGTGAACTTCGGCGCAATCGGCGCGGTCATCGGCCACGAGATCGGCCATGGCTTCGACGACCAGGGCTCCCGCTATGACGGTCGCGGTAACCTGTCGAACTGGTGGACCGACGAGGACCGCACCGCCTTCGAGGAACGCACCCACGCGCTCATCGGGCAGTACGACGTCCTCACGCCCTCCGTCCTCTTGCCCTCCGAGGACAATAAGGAAGAGAGCGGCGACAGCGAGGAAAGCGTCGAACGCTCGCTCCCCCACGTTAACGGCGCCCTGACCATCGGTGAGAACATCGGCGACCTGGGCGGCATGACGATCGCCTGGAAGGCGTGGGTGGCAGCCCTGGCCGAGCAGGGCCTCACCCCGCAGACCGCCCCCGTCATCGACGGCGTCAACGGTCCCCAGCGCTTCTTCTTCTCCTGGGCACGCGCGTGGCGCACGGCAACCCGTCCACAATTCGCCCGCCAGATGCTGGCCATCGATCCTCACTCCCCCGCCGAATTCCGCTGCAACCAGGTACTGCGCAACCTCGACGCCTTCGCCAAAGCATTTGGCGTCAAGCACGGGGATGGCATGTGGCTCGACCCCGCCCAGCGCGTCACCATCTGGTAAAAGCGTGTCCCAGCCGACAAAATTCGGCCCGCCACGCGCATCCACCTACAACACATGACACCATAGGAATGTTAGGCGCGATAGCGCCCCCCCATTCCATCGACGGAAAGGCACCCCATGCCAGGCCTGAACCTCACCCGAGAGGAAGCAACCGAACGCGCCTCAATCATCCCCTCAGTGACGCGCTACGAAATTTCCCTGGACCTCACGCGCGGCGACACCGACTTCGGTTCTTTTACCCGCATCGAGTTCGACGCGCGCGAAGGCGCCTCCACGTTCGCGGACCTCGTCTCCACCAACGTTCACTCGATTCGCCTCAACGGCAACGCCCTCGACCCCTTCACCGTCCACCAGGACAACCGCATCGCCCTGGAGAACCTGGCAGAACACAACGTGCTCGAGGTGGACGCGTCCTGCCAGTACATGCACACGGGCGAGGGCCTGCACCGCTTCGTCGATCCCGCGGATGGCCAGGCCTACACCTACTCCCAGTTCGAGGTCCCGGACGCGCGCCGCGTGTACACGACCTTCGAGCAGCCCGACCTGAAGTCGACCTTCACACTGACCGTGAAGGTCCCCAAGGGCTGGAAGGTCTTCTCCAACGCGCCCACCCCCTCCCCCGAGGAAGACGGCGACGCGTGGACCTACCGCTTTGCGACCACGGAGACGATGTCCACGTACATCACCGCGATCGTCGCCGGCCCCTACCAGGGCACCACTGCCTCGCTCACCTCCTCCGACGGGCGCACGATCGACCTGGGCGTCTACGCGCGCGCGTCGATCGTCGAGCACCTGGACGCCGAGGAGATCATCGACATCACCCGTCGCGGCTTCGAGTTCTTCGAGAGCGCCTACGGCATCGCCTACCCCTTCACGAAGTACGATCAGATCTTCGTGCCCGAGTACAACGCGGGTGCCATGGAGAACGCGGGCTGCGTGACTTTCCGCGATGCCTACGTGTTCCGTACGCGCCCGACCGAGGCCCAGATGGAGGCTCGCGCCAACACGATCCTGCACGAGCTGGCGCACATGTGGTTCGGCGACCTGGTCACCATGAAGTGGTGGAATGACCTGTGGCTCAACGAGTCCTTCGCCGAGTTCATGAGCCACCTCGCCCTGGCCGAGGCCACGAAGTACACCGAGGGCTGGACCGGCTTCATGGTCCGCAAGGACTGGGGCCTCAAGCAGGATCAGCTGCCCACCACCCACCCGATCACGGCCGAGATCCGTGACCTGGCCGACGTCGAGGTCAACTTCGACGGCATCACCTACGCCAAGGGCGCCTCCGTGCTGCGCCAGCTCGTCTCCTACGTGGGGCGCGACGCGTTCTTCGCGGGCCTGCACGAGTACCTGACGAAGCACTCCTACGCCAACGCCACGCTGGATGACCTGCTCTCCGAGCTGGCGGCCGCGTCGGGCCGTGACCTGGCGGCCTGGTCGAAGGTGTGGCTGGAGGAGGCCGGCGTGACCCTCCTGCGCCCGGTTATCACAACGGGCGAGGACGGTGTCATCGAGCGCCTCGAGGTCGTCCAGGAGGCCTTCTCCGAGGGCGCCTCCCTGCGTCCGCATCGCCTGGGCGTCGCCGGCTACTCGCTGACCGAGGAGGGTACGCTGGCCCAGGTCTTCCGCGACGAGTTCGACGTGGATGGCGCGTCCACGATCGTCGAGGCGGCCGCCGGCATCGCCCGTCCCGACTTCATCCTGGTCAACGACGGCGACCTCGGATACGCGAAGGTTCGCCTGGACGAGCAGTCGCTGGCCTTCGCGATCTCCAACATCACGAAGTTCACGGACTCCCTCACGCGCGGCGTCGTCATGGCCTCCGCGTGGGATATGACCCGCGACGGCGAGATGCCCGCCCGCGATTACCTGAACCTGGCGCTGACCTCGATCCCGGTCGAGGACAACATGAGCCTGCTCATGCTGACGCTGCGCCACATCGACGAGGCCGTGCGCACCTTCGTCGCACCGCAGGCTCGCGCAGAAGCTGCCGAGGATACAGGGCGTCGCCTGCTCCTCCTGGCCCGCACCGCTGCCTCCGGGTCGGATGCGCAGCGCATGCTCGTGGCCGCGGCCGCACGCAACGCGACCAGCTCTGAGCAGTTCGACGCCATCCGCGGCCTCTTCGACGGTACGCAGACGCTGGACGGCCTGGACCTGGACGTCGATCTCAAGTGGGACCTGCTCCTCTCCCTCGTGCGCGGCGGCGCCGCCACCGAGGCCGACATTGATGCCCTTGAAGCCATTGACGACACGATGACCGGTCACCAGAACGCAGCAGCCTGCCGCGCAGCGCGCTCCGGCGAGTGGATCAAGGCCGACGTGTGGGACAAGGTCCTGACCGATACCTCGATCCCCAACGACACCCGCTGGGCGATGATCTCCGGTTTCTGGGCGCAGGCTCGCAGCACGCCCTCCGCCTATGCCTCCTACGTCGGCGAGTACTTCGATGCCCTGACGGACATCTGGGAGCGTTTCACGTTCCACACCGCCGAGGACCTCACGACGCTGCTGTTCCCGACCGCGCTCGCCGGCTATGTGCCCGAGGTCGACGTGGTTGCAGCAGGCAAGGCGTGGATCGAGGCTCACGTCGACGCATCCGCCGGAACGCTGCGCATCATCCGCGAACTCATCGACGTATGTGAACGTCAGATCGCCAACCAGGCGGTGGACGCAGACTGAGAACATCGCATACAAGCGCCCGGGGTGGTCACAGCTACCCCGGGCGCTGTCTGTTCTCTTCTCAGCGTGTGAATGCATAAGGGAACACCCGCCTCATTGATAGGACGTTATCGCGTTATCAGCCATAGCGCGGGAATGAGAATCGGCTTCGGTAGTCTCTCCTGGGCAGCTGCAGAAAGGGACGGTCACGCACAGCAAAGTGGTCCAACCCGCCAGTGGAGGTGGGGCGAGTCCGCGCCATTGCGCGCAAAGTACGACTGGCGACGCAGACTCAGGTAACGATCGTGAAACGATACGTGTTGATCAGTCGAATGAATGCGGTGCCCCTCTTGTCGAACAAAGGGGGGAGGCAACTCTGCGTGACGATGGTGTGGGCATCATCGAGAGCTGGCGAGACTCCCGTCTTAGTGCCACCGACTGTTGAACAATACCAACCTGCTGGTTAGTGGTGCAGTGAGTCATACAGTATTTAGTTGCGTACGTCACACTATGCGGATTACCCAGTGGTCACTCTTAGGCAACTTAAGATACGTCGCTAACATTTAATCAATAACTGCCAAGCTATCGACCGGTTAGCTGATTAACGCATATCCGCATTAACTGAATGGAAAGCTAGACTCGCGACGACTCTTATCGCTTGATTTGTAACAAACTGTCGTACATACTCGACAAGTGACCGTCGTAGGTTCACCCCGACGACACTAATGATGTGTGGATATGTCACGGCACGTGACACATTCGTCTTCGCCATTCTTCCCGAGAGGAAACAATATGCGTGCCTCCAATCTTCGCCGCGCCGCCATTGCGACGCTGAGCGCTGCCGTTGTCTCGGCTGGCATCATCCTGCCGACGTACGCTGATGACACTCCTGCTCCCGGAGCAACCAGCCCAGTCGCGTCTGAGCCCGGCACCCCTGGCACTGAGCCCTCCACGCCTGGCACTGAGCCCTCCACGCCTGGCACTGAGCCCTCCACGCCTGGCACTGAGC
>NZ_CAUTSL010000027.1:0-28895 GCF_963540955.1 Actinomyces bouchesdurhonensis | reverse complement strand
ACGAGGGTTGGCATACTTCCAAGCGTAACCGCATCGGGAGGACACCATGGCTCTGGGAGTCGAAAGCGCCTCGGGCATCTGCTCGGCGCGCGAATGTACGAACGCCGCGATCTATCGGATCGACTGGCGCAACCCGGCGATCCACCGCGCCCGCACGAAGACGTGGCTGGCGTGCGAGGAGCACCTGTCCTACCTGGAGGGGTACTTCAAGTACCGGTCCTTCCCCTACAAGGTGTCACCCTTCGTGGCCCCCACCGACGGACCGTCAGGCGAGGAGCGCCAGCCTCAGTCCCACTGATCGAGGGGGCGGTCGTTCCAAGTCAGTGCCTGCAGGCCCTTGGCCAGCTCCGAGGCCGAGGCCGGGGTGAAGCCGGGAGCCCACTCGAAGATGGTCGTGCCCGTATTAGACATGAAGTGCTTGGAAACCAGCTCCTCGTCGATGTCGGCCGAGAGCCACGTGGCTAGCAGGCGCGTCAGAGCCCCGTGGATAACGAAGACCGCGACAGCCTCCTCCCCCACCTGCTCGCGAGCCGCGAGTCCCACGCGGCGCACGGTCTCCAGCGAGCGAGCCAGGGCCTCGCGCCCGTTTTCGCCGCCCGGCATCCGATTGGACAGGTCCCCCGCACACCACGACAGGGTCGTGCGCACGTACAGGGACTGGGATGCGGGGTCGGAAGCCATCTCCAGGTCGCCCGAGCGCAGTTCGCGGATCCCCGGGCACACGAGCGGCGTGAGCCCGTAGCGCGCAGCCAGCGGCGCGGCCGTCAGGCGCGTACGATGCAGGCCAGACAAGGCGATGAGAGTAGGAGGAGCGGCAACCTCCACCTCCCACCGCTGTGCGAGGCGGCTTGCCTGAGCCATGCCCTCGACGGTCAGGCCGAGGCCGGGGCGGACCGTGTCGAGGGCCCCCAGTCGATTTGCGGGGGTCTGTCCGTGCCGTACCAGCACAATCTTCACTGCTGCTCCCAGAAAGTTCGTTCCATCACGTCGCGCGCTTGTCGTGCACCACGCAACCAGTCCTCTTCGAGGGCGGTCAGCCCGCCACTCCCGTATCCGAGGATAGCGGCAAGCGCACCCAGCTCCGCGCTGTCACGAGGCAAAACGTCAAGCTTCACACCGCTCATACGCCCACTCGCCAAGGTGTTACCCGCGCGGATGCGAGCGGCAAGATCCCAGGCGTTTAGGAGGATGTCAGCGTCACTGGCGGCCAGGAGTCCCTCGTCTCGGGCCGCGACGATGGCTCTGATCGTCGAAGGGGTTCGCAGGGCCGCAACATCGCGCCCAAAGCGCATCTGAATCAGCTGGATCGTCCACTCGACATCGGAGAGGCCACCGGGGCCGAGCTTAACGTGTCGGGCAGGCTCGCTGCCGCGCGGCAGGCGTTCGTTCTCCATCCGGGCCTTCAGCAGACGAATGTCACGCACCTCAGCCTCGCTCACCTCCCGGTAGGCCATAGACTCGAAAAGGGCGCGGGCACGCTCGTCCAGCTCACTGTCACCAATGGGACGTGCGCGCACAGCCGCCTGGCGCTCCCACGTGGACGCCCAACGCGCGGCGTATTCCTCGTGGGATTCTAACGTGCGGCTCATCGGACCGTTCTTACCCTCGGGGCGCAGGTCCAAGTCAACGACGATGCCGAGCTGACTGGTCGCAGATCCGAGTAAGTTCTTCACACGGTTCACAATGACAGTGGCGCTGGCCGCGGCCTCAGAGTCGGAGGCGCCGCCGACCGCCTCGTGCACAGCGATGACGTCTGCGTCGGAGGCATAGGAGCATTCGCGACCACCGTATCGCCCCATCGCGACGAAGACGACTCTGGCCCGCGTGCTCCCCCAGCGCTTGGCATCCTCCCGCTGAGCAATCGCCAAGGCACCAAGCAGGGCGGCGTCCGTGGCGTCCGCGATCGCATGGCCTCGCGGATCCACGCCGTGGATCAGGTCGCTCATCGCACAGCGCGTCAGCTCGCGGGTACGCACAGCACGCACGCGAGCGGCGGCGTCCGCCGCATCGTCGTGGCGGTCAATGAGCGCACCGACCTCTCGCTCGAGCCGTTCCCGTGGGCGCGGCGCTAGCTCCGCATCATCGTCCAACCAGGCAACAGCCTCGGGACGCTTAGAGAGGGCATCGGCAATCCAACGGGAGTTCGGCAGCATCGTCATCAGCCTGCGGGCAGCCACGCCGGAGTCGCGCAGAAGCGCCAGATACCAGTGCGATTCTCCGATGTTTTCAGAGAGGATACGGAAGTTCAGCAGACCCATATCGGGGTCCGCGCCGTCCGCCAGCCACGAGATGAACACAGGTAACAAATGGCGTTGAATGGTGGCACGTCGACTCGTTCCTCGCGTGAGCGCACCGATGTGTGTGAGGGCACCGACAGGGTCGCGGTAGCCGATGGCGGCCAGGCGATCGCGCGCGCCATCGGCATGCAGGGAGGCCTCGTCGTCGCGAAGCGACGCGGTGGCGGCAACAATCGGACGGTAGAAAACATCCTCGTGCAAGGCACGGACACGCGAGCGCACGTCGTCAATGGCCACGCGAATCGAATCGGCATCCGGATAACGCACCGGATCCATGGCGCGCCCGAGAATACGCAGGTCGCGGTCCCTGTCAGGGATCAGGTGGTTACGGTGCATGCGTGGCAGCTGCGTGCGATGCTCGACGGCACGCAGGAAGCGGTAGCAGGAGGACAGCTGGTCAGCGTCGGAACGAGCGATGTAGCCGCCCTCACGCAGCGCGTCGATAGCTTCCAGCGTCGAGCGTACGCGCAAGAAGGCGTCGGTGCGCCCGTGGACCAGCTGCAGGAGCTGCACGGTAAACTCGACGTCGCGTAGTCCACCCCGGCCTAGTTTGAGTTCACGTGAGGCATGGGTGCGCGAAATGTTGTCCTCGACGCGACGACGCATCGCACGCGCTGCCTCGACGAAACCGTCCCTGCCCGACGCACTCCACACGTAAGGCTGAGCGGCCTCCTCGAACGCCCGACCAAGCTTCACATCACCCGCACAGGCGCGCGCTTTGAGCAGCGCCTGGAACTCCCACGTCTGCGCCCACTTATCCCAGTACTGGTGATAGGACTCGATTGTGCGCACCAGAACACCGTTACGTCCCTCGGGTCGCAGATTCACGTCGATCGTCCACAGAGGAGCTTCGTTGCCGGGACCCGAGCAGGCCGAGGCCGCGCTCGAAGCCAGACGAGTGGCTACCTCGAGGGCAGCTCGTTCGTCACCATCGGCCCCCGCTTCGGCAACGTAGACGACGTCCACGTCCGAGATGTAGTTGAGTTCGCGCGCACCCGTCTTCCCCATCGCGATGACCGCGAATGGCACCAACCCCTCCGGGTCGATGTCGCGCCGAGCCAGAGCGAGCGCCGCGTCGAGTGTGGCATCCACCAGGTCGGAGAGACGCCTTCCCACGCTCGGCATCACTTCCTGCGGGTCACCACTGGTCAAGTCATCTGCGGCAATGGCAAGGAGCACCCGACGATAAGCGGCGCGAAGGTCGTCGGAGCTGGCTGCCGGATCCGCGACCCACGCGCCCGTACCGACCGCGTGGGCCCCCACTGCCTCGTACAAGACATCCCGGGCCGCGCCCGGATCCTCGTTGATGGACGCCGCGCGCGCGGACTGTGCGATCACGTAATCACCGAGCCACCCGCTGCCGCCCATGATCGCGCACAAGCGCTTCCTTGCCCGTTCATCTCGCGTCAAAGAATCGACGAGGCCGGGGTCCGCCTCACGCAGGCGAACAACCTGAAGCAACGCCTGGTCAGGGTCAGCCGATGCGCTCAGATCCCCCACCCACAATTCGCCCCTCGGCAGCTCGTCAAGAAATGACTGGGTGCGCCTCGCGTCAAGGAATCCGGCAAGCCGCAGATCGTCGGGCATCACCGGGGCACAACCTTCAGGAATTGCTCAAGCTCCTGGCGCGTAATCTGCTGACGATACTCCGTCCATTCCTTCCGTTTGTTACGGATGACATAGTCGAAAACCTGCTCACCGAGCGTAGAAGCCACCAGCTCCGACTTCTTCATCGCCCGAACAGCATCCGACAACGACGCGGGCAACGCGTGGATACCCATGACTTGACGCTCACGATCAGACAGATCCCACACATTGTCCTCGGCCTCGGGCATAAGATCCATCTTCTTCTCAATGCCATCCAAACCTGCCGCAATCATCACGGCGAAAGCCAAATAGGGGTTGGCGCTCGGGTCGGGAGCACGATACTCAATACGAGCGGACGCGCTCTTCTTCGGCTTGTACAGGGGCACACGCACCAGCGCCGAACGATTCAAGTGTCCCCAACACACATAGGAAGGAGCCTCCCCCCCACCCCACAGTCGCTTGTAAGAGTTCACGTGCTGATTCGTAACCGCCGCAATCTCTTCGGCATGCGCGAGCAGACCCGCAATGAACCGTCGCCCCGTCTCCGACAGCCGATACTGACCCGACGGCGAAAAGAACGCGTTCTCCTCGCCCTCAAAAAGCGAGACATGCGTGTGCATGCCCGACCCCGGGTGCTCGATGAAAGGCTTGGGCATGAATGTGGCGACCAGATCCTCACGCAGGGCCACCTCCTCAATGACGGTACGCGCCGTCATGATATTGTCAGCCGCGCGCACCGGATCAACGGCACGCAAATCGATCTCGTTTTGGCCGGGCCCTCCCTCGTGGTGTGAAAACTCGACGGGGATCCCCATGTCCTCCAGCATGCGCACGGCGCGCCGCCTGAAATCGTTCGAATCCCCGCGCGCAACATGATCGAAGTAACCAGCCTGGTCCACCGGAATCATCCGCTCGGGAGTGACTGGCTGACGCAACAGATAAAACTCAATCTCCGGGTGCATCATGACGCGGAAGCCCGCGTCAGCCGCGCGTTCGACGACGCGCTCAAGGACGCCGCGAGGGTCGGAAGGGGCGTGACGACCGTCCGGCATGAGCACGTCGCAGAACATGCTCGCCACAGGATCCTCGTGAGAACGCCACGGCAACAGCTGGAAGGTCGAAGCGTCGGGCATCAGGAGCATGTCGGACTCGAACACTCGCGTAAGGCCCTCGACAGCTGAGCCGTCGAAACCAATCCCCTCGCTAAAGGCATCCTCCAGCTCACCCGGATCGATCGAAATCGACTTCAAGACACCAGCGACATCCGTGAACCAGAGACGAATGAAACGGATATTCTTCTGCGCAACCTCGCGCAGCACGTATTCCTGATGAGAATCCACCGTAACCCTCCCGTTTAATAGACCACGGGCCGACCGCGGACTGCGGTCGGCCCGGCGTGGCTTCCAGTCTACTTGCCCAGGTTGAAACCCTTCGAGATGGATTCCAGTGCGCCAGTCAGATCGGATGGCAGCATCCACAGCTTAGATGCCTGGCCGTCGGCAATCTTCGGCAACATCTCAAGATACTTGTAGGAGAGCAGCTCCGGCGTCGCCTTGCCCGCGTTGATCGCGGCGAAGACCGTCTGGATGGCCTCAGCCTCACCCTGAGCGCGCAGGATCTGGGCCTGGCGCGCACCCTCAGCCTGGAGAATCAAGGCCTCCTTCTGACCCCTAGCCTGCAGAACCTGCGCCTCCTGCTGGGCGGACGCAGCTAGGACAGCAGCCTGCTTGGCGCCCTCGGCCTTCTTGATCTGCGACTCACGCTCGGCCTCGGCCGTCAGAATCGTCGCACGCTTCGTACGCTCTGCCGTGATTTGCTGTTCCATGGCAGCCAACACTCGCGGCGGCGGCTCAATGGACTTCAGTTCCACGCGGGTCACGCGAATGCCCCACGGTCCCGTGGCCTCGTCGAGAACTCCGCGCAGCTGCTTGTTGATCGACTCACGCGAAGTCTGTGTCTGCTCCAGATCAAGGGAACCGATCAGGTTACGCAGGGTCGTGGCCGTCAGCTGTTCGATCGCCTGGAGGAAATTCGCTACCTCATAGGTCGCACCGCGCGGGTCAGTGATCTGGAAGTAGATCACCGAATCGATTGAAACCATCGCCTGGTCGGCTGTGATCACGGGCTGCGGCGGAAAGTTCGCGACCTGCTCACGCAGGTCGACATTCGCGGCAACACGATCCACAAAGGGAACCAGGAGATGAAAGCCGCCACGGAGAATCGACTGGTAACGGCCCAGCCTTTCAATCACGAATGCGCGCGACTGCGGAACGATCCTCACCGCCCGCACAAGCGCCACGACGACGAAGACGATCACCGCGAAAATAACAACCAGCGCGATGTTAGCGACAAGTTCACCAGAATTCATCGCATCTTTCCTTTCTTAGTAGAAGACTAACGAACACGCGTCAGGAGACGTGACCGGCGTAGGGATTCGTCGGACCGCCCGTGGGATTTAGCGCGCTAACCACTGCAGTGGCACCGTCGATACGCTCAACGCACACCTCGACACCCACCGGAATTGACGGACCCTCCGTCCGGGCACTCCACTCCCCACCAGAGAACTGAATGCGCCCGTTACGCTCGCCAACGATCTCTGTCACGTAACCTGTCCGACCGATCAACGCGTCCGCATTCGTTCGCACATCGGGCGTCGAGCGTTCCACGCGGCCCTTGAGGAAGGGACGCACCACGAAAAGGAGAGCAACCGCGACGACCACAAAAATGATCATCTGCACCGCAAGGCTAGCTCCCAGCGCACCGGCAATCCCGGCCGCCAGCGCGCCGATCGCAAGCATGAGGAAGACGAAACTGACCGCCATCACCTCGACGATGCCGCACACAAGGGCAGCGAGTATCCACATCCACCACATGGCCACACTCCTATTCGGTGACGCCGCGCGCCCACCAGCGCCCGTCCGTGCGTCCGGCAAGCAGGGGCATGCCATAGACTTCAGAAAGATTGACACCCGTCAGAACGTCCTCGATGGGACCCTGGTGGGCGATCGTCCCCTTCGACATGATCGCGCAGTGCGTCGCGCCGTCGGGAATCTCCTCGATCTGGTGAGTCACGAGAATAATTTGCGGAGACTTCGAACCCTTCATGATCTCGGACAGTGCCGTGATGAGCAGCTCGCGGGCCCCCAGGTCAAGCCCGGACGTCGGCTCGTCGAGAATGAGCACCTCCGGGTCTGTCATGAGCGCGCGGGCCAGCATCACCCGCTGCGCTTCGCCCTCGGAGAGCGTGGAAAACTCGTGCTCTGCAAGGTGATCGATGCCGAAGATCTCCATGAGCGCACGTGCGCGCTCATCGTCGACCTGCTCATATTCTTCGTCGTGTGCGACAGCGAGGCCCCAGGCCGCGCTGCGCACGGTGTCCAACACCGACTGCGTGGGAACGATTTTCGCTGCCACGGCTGCCGAAGCCAATCCGACTCGTGTCGCCGCCTCAGCAGGATCCACTTGAGCGAGATCCGTCTCGGACAGGGCTACCTCACCCGCATCGGGGGCAACCCGACCGGAAGCGACGCGCGCGAGCGTCGTCTTACCCGCACCGTTAGGACCAACGATAACCCAGTGCTGGCGCGGACGTGTTGACCACGAGACGTCGGATAGTACCTGAGTGTCTCCTCGCTGGAGAGACACGTGAGAGAGATTCAGGACGTAAGTCATGCATCAAGCCTAGTCGTGTTGGACACCGAGCGCGCCTCAGACGAGCGAGCGGTACAGCTCGGCGGTCTTGACGCCGATCGCTTGCCAAGAGAAGTGCTCGCGAGCACGCACGAGTCCTGCCTCGCCCATGCGGCGACCAAGCTCGGGGTCGTCCAGCACGCGGATGAGGCGGTCGGCCATGTCACGCTCGAAGGTCTCGGGGTCAAGCGGCGTGCCGGTACCGTCCTGCATCTGCTCGATAGGAACGAGGTAGCCAGTCTTTCCGTCGACGATAACGTCGGGGATACCGCCGGTCGCAGTGCCAACGACGGGCAGGCCAAGCGCCATCGCCTCGAGGTTGACAATACCAAGAGGCTCGTAAACGGAAGGGGTGATAAAAACCTGGGCGGCTGACAGGATGGCAGCAACCTCGGGCTGCGGGAGCATCTCGGAGATGAGCACGACACCGGAGCGCGTGGCACGCAGCTCGGCGACAAGGCCCTCAACTTCCGCAGCGATCTCGGGAGTGTCCGGGGCGCCAGCGCACAGGACCAGCTGGACATCGTCTGGCAGCAGGCGGGCGGCGCGCAGGAAGTAAGGCAGACCCTTCTGACGCGTGATACGACCGACGAAGACCACTGTGCGGCGCGTCGGGTCGATACCATGCTCGGCCAGAACGCGCGAACGCAGCTCTTCCCCGGCCTCGCCAACCGGCGCGTGCCACTTACTCAGGTCAATACCGTTGTGGATGACGTGAACGCGGGCTGGGTCGACGCTCGGGTAGCAGCGCAGGATGTCCTCTCGCATACCATTGGAAACAGCAACGATAGCGGCGGCAGCCTCGTAAGCAGTCTTTTCCACGTAGGAGGACAGACGGTACCCGCCGCCGAGCTGCTCAGCCTTCCAGGGGCGCAGCGGCTCCAGTGAGTGCGCAGAAACGACGTGAGGAATGTCGCCCAGAAGCGAAGCGACATGGCCCGCGAAGTTGGCGTACCACGTGTGCGAGTGCACCAGGTCCGAACCTTCGCACGCAGCTGCGATCTCAAGATCGACGCCGAGGGTACGCAACGCTGCGTTCGCCCCATCCAGCTGCGGTAGATCCGCATGGCCGGTGACCCCCGGGTCTGCACCCTCGGTCCCCGGGGCGCGGGGGCCGTCAAACGCCTGCACTCGCAGGTCATCGACGAGTCCGCGCAGCACCTTAGCCAATTCGAGAACATGGACACCCGCTCCGCCGTACACGTGAGGCGGGTATTCGCGGGTAAGTAGATCGACGCGCATGATGTGGTCCTTCCGACAGTGGCGACGCGTGTAACACATAGTATCGGAAATCACCGCGACCGAAATAGAAACGAGACGGTAGAGCAATCGATAGACATTTGTAATACAGTGTGACTACACCCACGGCCTGCGGCGATGCAGGCCACGTCGACCAACGAAGAGGTGCCGTATGGCAAAGAACCACGTTCTGGCAATCGTTCTTGCGGGCGGTGAGGGTAAGCGTCTGATGCCGCTGACGGCAGATCGCGCGAAACCGGCCGTTCCATTTGGAGGTCATTTCCGTCTGATCGATTTCGCCCTGTCGAACATCGTCAACTCCGGATACCTCAAGATCGTTGTCCTGACCCAGTACAAGTCCCACTCTCTCGACCGCCATATCTCGACGACCTGGTACACCTCTCCCCTGCTCGGCGACTTCATTTCTCCCGTTCCCGCTCAGCAGCGACGTGGGCCGCACTGGTATCTGGGCAGTGCGGATGCGATTTACCAGTCGCTGAACATCGTGGACGATGAGCAGCCCGACTACATCGTCATCATCGGAGCGGACAACATCTACCGCATGGACTTCTCTCAGATGGTCCAGCACCATATCGACTCTGGCCTGCCGGCTACAGTCGCGGGCATCCGCCAGCCGATTGAACTTGCTCCAGCGTTGGGCGTCATCGACGGTGAAGGCGGAGTCGTCAAGAATTTCCTCGAGAAGCCCAAGCATGCCGAAGGTCTGCCGGATGACCCCACAAAGGTGCTCGCGTCGATGGGTAACTACGTGTTTACCACGAAGGACCTGGTGAACGCGCTGCGCGAGGACGCCCAGGACCCCGACTCGAAACACGACATGGGTGGCAACATCATCCCGTGGTTCGTCTCGCGCGGCGAGTGCGGCGTCTACGACTTCCAGGACAACGACGTGCCAGGTTCGACCGACCGCGACCGCGACTACTGGCGCGACGTTGGCACGCTGGACGCCTACTACGAGGCGAACATGGACCTGATCTCGGTGCACCCGGTGTTCAACCTGTACAACCGCAGGTGGCCGACGATGACAATGATCGACGGCTCGCTGCCGCCGGCTAAGTTCGTCTACGGTGACCAGGATCGTATGGGTCACGCAATGGATTCTTTTGTTTCGCCCGGCGTGATCGTCTCGGGCGGCGAGATCGTGCGCTCGATTGTTTCCCCGAACACCTACATCCACTCGTGGGCGCAGGTCTCGGATTCGGTCGTGATGCATGGCACGCGCGTGGGTCGACATTCGAAGGTTGTCAAGGCGATTCTGGACAAGAACGTCGTTGTCGAGGAAGGTGCCGTCGTTGGTGTTGACCTCGAGCATGACGTTGAGCGCGGCTTCACGGTCACTGAGTCTGGTATCACAGTCGTCCCCAAGGGGACGGTCGTTCGCAAGTGAGCGTGACTCGCCTTCTTGACGAGCCGGGTGTTCCGTTGCTGTCACGCAGTGGGGCACCCGGCCTCGTCGTTACCGATGTCGATTCGACATTGATTACTCAGGAAGTCATTGAGGAGCTGGCAGACGCCGCTGGCACGCGCGAGCGAGTCGCCGAGATTACTGCGCGCGCCATGAACGGCGAACTTGACTTCGCCCAGTCGCTGCGTAAGCGCGTCGCGACCCTCGCGGGTGTTCCAACCACGGTTTTTACCCAGGTTCTGGCGCAAATCACGCCGACGCCAGGGGCGCGCGAATTGATTGACGCCGTGCATGGCGCGGGCGGAAAATTCGGCGTCGTCTCCGGTGGCTTTGAAGAGGTAGTCGCTCCTCTCGCCGCTTCGCTCGGCATCGACTTCTACGCCGCTAACCGTTTAGAGGCGATCGACGGTGTCTTGACGGGCCGCGTTCTCGGGCGCATCGTCACCGCCCAGGTCAAGGTGGAGTGCCTACGTCAGTGGGCCTCGTCCCTCGGTGTCCCCCGTGAGCGCACGGTTGCGATCGGCGATGGGGCCAACGACATCCCCATGATGAACGAGGCCGGTGTCGGTATCGCGTTTTGCGCGAAACCAGCAGTACGCGAGCAGGTCGGCGTCCAACTTAACGTACCTGACCTGTCTCTGACGATCGCCCCACTAGGCATGTCCACCGCCTCACAATAGCCTACGGTTCGCGGGCATCGGTCAGCTCGAGGAGTTCGCCGTCCCATCCGCGCTTCCATTGCCTGGCGCAGTCGAGGATGCACGCAGGGTAGACGTCGCCGTCAATGCTGGCTGCCGCCTCGTCAATGTCCCACCACTTTTGCGCGTCGATAACTGAGCGTTCGAGATCAGTCCACCCGTTAGCGTTCAGGGTTGTTGAGGGAGCACGAGCGATAAAGAACCATTCATCCTGACGCGCGGTGACGGCCAGGAAATCAAACTGGGCACGGCGATACAGAACAGGACCGAGAAGATCATCCACATCCAGGCGTAAGCCGGTTTCCTCATAGACCTCACGGACGGCGGCCTCGCGGGGTTCCTCACCCGCCTCAATACCTCCTCCGATCGTGAACCACCATGAGCGTTCAGGCTGGTCCTCGTCATGTCCCTTCGCCAGCAGCACCCTGCCCTCACCGTCGAATAACAGGACGCGGGCAGCTTCCCGGTGAGGGTAGCCGTCCGCGTCCACTGGCCAATCGAGTGCGCTCATGCCTCCACAATAGTTCGTCGGCGTCGCATTCCCCAGACGAGAAGTACCACGCCGAGGATGAGCACAGGCAATTCGACGCAGCCGTAGACGAGGTTCCAGTTCTCATCCGGGGCAAGGAAACCCACCGCATTAGCCTGTGAGTGAGCCAGGACAGCCACCAAATACCCTCCGATTCCAACGAGAACGCCAGAGAGGACGTTTCGCCGGCGCAACGAAGCCCACGCAAGTGCCCAGCCAAGAATTCCCGCGTAAACGGCGTGTCCGTACCCTCCGAGGAGAGCGCGAGCAAGGAAGGACTCCCACAACCCGCTCATGCCCTGGTCAAGAGCACTCACGTAGTAGCCAATATCCTCTCCCCATGCGAAACCGGCGCCAACGAGCGCTCCGAACACCGCACCTTGTGCAGGGTGCTCCAAGAGACGACGGACAGCGAGGATGATGATGAGCACACCGATGCCTTTCGCCGCTTCCTCGACGAGGGGTCCAGTCACAACAGATGTCACAACGTCAGCGGCATCCTCGCCCAGCGACGTGGCCTCCACAGCCGCGTCGATCATTCCGTTTCCGATGCCGGCAATAATGAGTGCACCACCGCTGCCCCAACTGAACGCCGCGATCCACGAAGAGACCGATGGAGTGAAGCGTGCCAGCCACGCGAGGAACAGGATGCAGACGAGAGCGCTCGTGCACGAAGCGCCCACGGCGAGGCCCGCCGTGGAGGCGACCGCGCCATAGACGCCGCCTACCACTTCATGGGCAGCTGCTAGAACATTCACACTGATGAACAGAATCGAACACACGGTCAGCTTCCGCGAAGTGACGCGGGATGACAAAGCATGAGTCACAGGGTTTCCTTTCTGTTGGCACCAGTATGACCCATTACTCTATGAATGCGCTGTGAGGGCACCATGCCAGCTAGCGGACGCGCACGCCCATGAGCCGCTGGAAGACGGCACGATGCTCGGTCGCCTGCTGAACTGTCTCCCTTGTTGCATCGATTCGTTTGGCTTCGGGCCCTCGCACGTTCATGATGAACTGGTTGAGACCGAGGGAGGCGAGGGAACGCATAAACTCCTTCATCGCACGCTTCGCTGTCGGACCACCGCGAGAAACCCATGCCAGAGCAGCACGACGCGAGGATGACTCACAGGTCATCTGAACCTCGCTGGGAATGATCCACCCCTGCCGAACGTAGGGCATCAGGCCGGCTGCAGCGTCACGCCTCTCGCGTTTGAGCGCCGATGCGACGAACCAAAGCCACGCGCAAAACAGTGGAATCTGAATAACTCCATAGAGGACAAACCACTGTCCATCGGAGGATACGATCGCCGCGGAGCCGTTCCACGTGCCATGCATGGTCACTCCGATCAGGTAACCAAGCGTCACGACACCGCATCCGACGCCCAGCGAGCGCGTACGCGTGACAGCCCATCCGATTGCCCAACCCGTACAGCTCGTGTACATGACGTGCCCAAAAACACCGAGGAAAACACGGATGAAATAAGTTTGTGGGAGCGTACCGTTGAATGTTGAGTTCACAAAGTAGGTGAAGTCCTCGACGACGAGGAAGCCAGCCGCAGAAAATCCACCGTAGACCAAACCATCGACGGGCGAAGAAACGTTGTTACGCCGAAGCATGACGATGGCGATGACACCGAGGGCTTTCAGAAGTTCCTCACCCAGGGGAGCGCCAACCACGGAGCGGAAGACGGCACCCGCGGTGTCACTGCCCGACAAGTTAGCGAAAGACATAAAGGACAGCTCATTAAACATGCCCGCAAAAAAGACAGCAACGCCCCCGCCCCACAGGAAGGCGGCGATTTTCGTCCACCACGGTTCGGGCTCAAAACGGTCGATGAACTGCAGGAAAGAGATGACGATAGAGAGCGGAACGATACACATGATCGCCAGGAAGACGGTTAGAACCGGGCCGCTGGCCACCATGAAACCGAAGACACCGAGAAGCATGAGGGCCGCTCCCGCACCGATCACAACCGCTTCGAAGACGGGCACCGGTTGACGCTTGAGCGCCGGCACGGACCAGACCTGAGCCGCCTGCGGCGCAGCCTGCGGGTACTGAACGGCGCCAGGTCCGGGCATTGCTGGAGCTGCGTGCACAAATGAACGGAAGCTCGGGGTAAATTGCCCGGGGGCGGGCGCGCCTGTTAGATTTCCAGCCCCGTTGAAGGGGTGCGCTTGGGCAGTTCTTTCGGCACTGTTGTGCCCCGACGCGGCGTAACGGTTCCCCGCTGGGGTCCGATGTGGGTTCTGCGTGGGGGCCGAGGCCGGGGCAGGCTGCGGGATTGAGTCAGCCCGACCAGACGGCACCTTTCCCGGCGACGCAGGCTGCGTCGCGGAGGAAGGAGTGGGAATCGGCGTGCTTCGTGCAGCACCCGGCTGGGGAATGGCGGGTTCACTCGGAGCAGGAACGCGATACTGTGGAATGTCTGTCACTGTGGAACTTCCTGCGGTCAGGCAACGGCTGAGCGCGAGGACACAGCCTTGGTCACGTCGTCCTGTTGCGCGGCAATGGACGTCAGGCGCAGGAATTCACGCCGGTTCTCGGCTGCATCCGCCAGCATCTGACGGTCATTATCGATGCGGGCCGGATCAGGTCCGTGCTTGGCCATAATATGTTGGTCGAGTCCGAGCGACGCCAGATCCGACAGGAATGAACGCATTGCCTTCTTGGCGTCTCGCCCGCCGCGCGCAACCCATTTCATGGCGGCCTTGCGTGAGCGCCTATCCGTCGCCATCGTAACCTCTCCGGGAAGGACCCAGCCGGTACGAACGTAGGGAACCAAGCCCTTGCGAATCTTGTCTGCTTCTTTGCGTGTCGCACGCAAGAGTAGGACCGACCATACGATAAAGCACGGCACTTGCACAACAAAATACAGGATAATGAACCATCCGCCGCCGAAGGAGGCGCTGCCGTTCCACAGGAGGTGGATGAGCATGGCTAAGGTCCAGAAGACCACGACAATTCCGGCCTTAGACCAGCCGCGCTTGAACTTCAGCAGAGCCAGGGCTAAACCGATGCCGGTCATCGAGGTTGCCATGACGTGCAGGAAGGGACTGAAAACGCCGCGCATAACGACGAGCACGATGAGGCTCGCTGTGCCTTCGGCCTCGCCGCGCAGGAAGTAGAGAATGTCCTCAGTGAACATAAAGCCCGCTGCCGAAAATCCTGCATAGACCACGCCGTCAAGAACGGAGTTAATGCTGGTGCGACGCACAACGACGACGATCAGCACGCCGATCGCCTTAAGGGTTTCCTCGACGAGGGGGGCAACGAAGGTCGCAGATATTGCCGAGGCCGATTGAGCATCGCCCGTGGTGTAGGCGATGTTCACGTGCAACGCTGTATTGAGGATGCCGGCTGACAGGGTCGCGACACCGGCGCCCCAGAGGAACATCGTGAGTTTAGTCTTCCACGGTTCGGGCTCCCACCGGTCAATGCGGATGAGGAATCCGACGACGATGGCAAGTGGAATGAGCGCGAGTAGCGTCGTCTTGACGAGCGCGAAGTATCCCGACGCTGCCGGGCTGAGCATGTAGAAGGTCAAGCCAATGAGACCAAGAACACCGACAACGGTGAGCACCATTTCGAGCCACGGGAAGGAATGAATCGCCTTCGGTGGCTGCCAGACAGGTGCCGCATCGTCAGGAGCGGGTGCCCCGATGCCATTATTGTCACTAATGGCTGCCGCACTTATCTTGCGCAGGCGATAGTCCTCTCCTGGCCCGCCCCAGTGGGTGGTCTGCATGTCAGTATCCCCGTCCGCCAGTTTGTGTGTCGTCATCAAAATCAATGGACTCTGGAACCGGAGCGTATCCGGCGAGCCGAAGCAATTTTACCATTCGTGCGGAACGAAGGGCGCGCACACTTGATACGTCCACGTTATGCACGTTTCGAGTTAGTTCTATTCGGTAGCAGGTTGCATCAAGGGCATTAAGACGCCCGACAGCCTGCGGATCGGTCGCAAGCCGGGCACGAACAGCGGGGGTAAGCGTGTCCCTGATGGAACGCGACAAACTGGAAGCACGCTCAAGCCGAGCAGCGACCTTCACCCGATCGCCCTGACGGCTCCCGCTCGTCCGACGATCAAGTCCGTCAGTCGTAAGCTGATCCCCGTCATCGTGGATGCATGCGCGCGCAATGTCGCGCATCATATCCGCCTCTCCCGCGACGAAAGGCGCCGTCTGAGCGAGAAGCGAGGCCTCGGAGGCGCGACGCAACAACAGGCGCGACAGCGCGTCACGCGACGCGATGATCCGTTGATGAAGCCGATCGAGCCGACGCGCCCGACTGACGGCAGCAGCGACAACAATAGCGAGCGCAATGACAGCGAGCACTGCTGCCAGGAGCGCCCAAGGCGACATTAAAATCACAGGGACTCCTCCTCTCGCTCCCGCCGTCCCCGGATCAAATCAAGTGGACGACGAGAACCTGATTCAGCAGGACTACCCATGTCGATAGCGAGCTTGTAGACCTCAAAAACCTTATCCGCCACGACCTCCCAATCGTATTGCGCGGAGGAACGCTGCCCAGCCTCCGACAGCGCATCGAGCCGATCCCGATCCTCCAAAAGGTCGTTGAGTGCCGCGGCGAGCGACTCGCAGCTGCCTGTCTCAAAGAGCACACCCGCGCGACCATCCTCCAGGACAGCTCGGAAAGCGGGAATGTCGGAAGCGATCACCGCTGTGCGAGCAGCCATAGCCTCGACCAGCACAATTCCGAAGGACTCCCCTCCCGTCTGAGGGGCGACGTACACGCTCGCGCCAGCCAGCAATGACTCCTTCTCCTCGTCGCTGATTCCACCGAGAAAGGACACAGACTCACCAAAACGCGCCACAGCGGCGCGAATCTCGGGAGCGTCTCCCCTGCCCGCGATCAGGAAACGGGCACCCGGGAAATGCTCCAGAACAGGCCCGATTGCGCCGGTGAAGACCCCCAAGCCCTTACGAGGTTCGTCAAGGCGCCCCAGAAACACAACAACCGGACTGCCCTCGCGGGCCTGCCATCGGGGAAGAGGCTGCGCGGCGCGAAACGCAGCCGTTTCAACACCGTTGGGAATAATGACCGCGTCACCGCCGTGATGCTCAATGAGGGTGCGGCGCGCCTCCTCAGATACTGCGATGCGCACTCCGATACGTTCCATGTACAGGCGCATCGGTGCCGACGCAAGAGTACGGGAGACCGAACGACCCAGCGCAGCGTGGAAGGTGCCCACCAGCGGCGCGCTCGATAGCATCGCCGCCGCCATTGATACGGATGGAACAACCGGCTCATGCACGTGGACAACATCGAAGTCATTGTCAGCCAGCCAGCGGCGCGTTCGTTTCAGCGTCGTCGGCTTCACCGAAATGTTGGCGACCGAACCGTTGAAGGGAATCGACACCGACGAACCCGCTGACGTGATCCACTCGGGTAAGTCCGACGACGTCGAAGGAGTCAACACACGCACGTCGTGTCCACGCGAACGGAACTTCAACGCCAGATCACGAATGTGGAAACCCACTCCCCCGGGTACATCCCACGAATAGGGATTCACGATTCCAATCTTCACCGATTCTTCCTCTCGTGCTGCGCGCGGGCGCGTGCCAAGCGTTGCGGATCCAGGTCCTCCACGAACACTCGCTGCATCATGTGCCAATCCTGAGGTTTATTGGCCATCATGGCAGCAAACTCGCGAACCCACGCCGCCGTCAGCGCCTCCACGCGGTTGACACCTGCGCCGAGTTCGTCGGGGACGGTCACCGGGCCAACGCATCGAACACGCACGTCCGCTCCGGTGGCACTCTCGTTCTCGTAGGTAATGCATGCAACAAAGAGCGGGCGACCCAGCTTTGTCGCAAGAGCAGCAGGGCCGGCCGCGACGAGCGCACGCCGGGTCCCCAGGTCAACCTCGATGCCGGAACCAGAAATGTCACGATCTGCTAGGAGCGGCACGATGACGCTGCGTGCGCGCACACGCTCAACGAGGGCGGAAAAAACAGAGTCACCCTTGCCCACACCAATAACTTCCATGCCCAGGCCCTCACGCAGGGCCACGAAGCGCGCAAAGAGCGAGGGCGGCTCAACCTTTTCAGCCACCGTGACGATAGTTCGTCCGTTCGCACACACCCATGCGCCCGCACGGTCCCAACTCCCCGAATGTCCCAAGGCAAGGACAACTGGGCCGTCGACGCTCGCACGGACAAGTTCGTCAAAGCCTTCGAAGGTCACCCCCGCCAGCAAGGAACAACCCCTGCGCGAACCCAGCATCAGCTCTTCGGCATAGTTGCGGATGTGTGAACGCACCGCGGCGGTGAGTTCTTCTGGTGACGGCTCCCTGCCCGTCAGGCGTGTCATATTCGCCCGCAAACGCTCAATGGGTTCTCCTCCACGACGCGCGAGCACGCCGGCACCAACATGGGCGAGGCGCATCACGGCACGCAGGGGCAGGCGGGGCGCCAGTGCAAAAGCGATCGACAGGGGCGAAAAGGTCACTGCGCTCCCTCGTCGATGTGACGCGCGGTGAACCAGATGCGCTGGCAGACAGTAATGAAAGACGCAAACGCAACCCACGTCAGGCCAAGAGCCAACACCCACGCGGGCGCGCCCACACTCATGACGATCGCCGACCCCATTCCAACAATCAGACGGTCTGTCCGTTCCGCGATTCCCAGCTTCGCGACCACGCCGACGGACTCCGCTCGGGCGCGCGCGTAGGGGACGGCTGCCGCGCCAATGATCGAGCAGATCCCAGCGACAATCACCCACGTACGCACTGGAGACTCATTCATCCGGAAGACCGCGAAAGCCGTGAGCGAACCGAAAACCGCGCCGTCGGCGAGGCGGTCGAGCGTCGAATCCAGGAAGGCACCGAAGCGCGTTCCGCCGGTCGTCATCCGCGCTAGCGTTCCGTCGACCGAATCGCCGAACATCACGAGCGCCAGGGCGATA
Source organism: Actinomyces bouchesdurhonensis (assembly GCF_963540955.1). Taxonomy (NCBI): domain Bacteria; kingdom Bacillati; phylum Actinomycetota; class Actinomycetes; order Actinomycetales; family Actinomycetaceae; genus Actinomyces; species Actinomyces bouchesdurhonensis. Next base: position 10,498 of record NZ_CAUTSL010000027.1, on the reverse strand, counting down.
CCACCCTGCCAGATCCACCCCTGCGGGATGCAGATGACCGCCACCGCCACGGAGGCAACAGTTCCAGCCACTGTCACCATGTTCGGTGTCACGCCGAGTCGAGCGAGAACACGAGCGAGCGGGGTAAAGACCGCCTTGGTGATCGACCGTCCGTGATTACCAAGCATCACTTCTCCTTCGGCCAGGCGGCGGCAAGGCGGGCGCGCGCGTCCTCCAAGAGTTCCGGCACCGCCTTCGTGCGCGCAATGATGGGCAGAAAATTGGCATCCCCCGCCCACCGGGGCACGATGTGCTGATGCAGGTGAGCGGCGATTCCTGCCCCCGCCACCTCGCCCTGGTTCATACCCAGATTGAAGCCGTGCGGGGCGGCAACCTCGCGTGTCACTCGCATCGCGGTTGCCGTTAGCTCCCCCAGCTCGATGCGCTCCGGGGCAGACAGCTCCGTGTAATCAGAAACGTGTCGATATGGACACACGAGCAAGTGACCAGAGTTGTATGGGAAGAGGTTCATGAGCACGAAGCACGTGGCGCCTCGGTGAACGATGAGTCCATCGTCGTCGGCCTTACCGGGCGCGGCGCAGAAAGGACACGTGCGGTCACTCGCGTCGGCGGGTTTGCCCTCCCCGTGGATGTAGGCCATCCGGTAGGGGGTCCAGAAGCGAGAGAAGCCGTCCGGGACGCCCGCGAACCCGCGGGCGTCCTCGGTGGGCAACGGTTGGTGGGGCGTGCCCTGCTCCGTCATGTCGTTCACGCCTCGTCGAGGCCGTCGATCTGGTCCGCGTTGTTGCGCTGCTCAATGTGCGCGGCGATCAGCTCGACGGCGCGGTCGACGGCAATGCCGTTGTGCTGCGAGCCGTCGCGCAGGCGGAAGGACACGGCCCCGGCCTCGACGTCCTCGCCACCGGCGATGAGCGTGAAGGGGATCTTGTCCTTGGACGCGTTGCGGATCTTCTTGCCGAAGCGATCGTCGGACAGGTCGGTCTCGACGCGCACGCCGCGCTCACGCAGTTTCGCGGCGACGTCCTTGACGTAGCCGTCGAAGGCCTCGGCGACGGGGATGAGGCGGACCTGGACGGGCGAGAGCCACGCCGGGAACGCGCCCGCGTAGTGCTCGGTGAGAACACCGATGAAGCGCTCGACGGAACCCAGCTTCGCGGAGTGGATCATGACGGGGCGCTGACGAGTGCCGTCGGCGGCCGTGTACTCCAGGTCGAAGCGCTCGGGCTGGTTGAAGTCGTACTGGATCGTCGACATCTGCCAGGTGCGGCCGATCGCGTCCTTGACCTGGACGGAGACCTTCGGGCCGTAGAAGGCGGCGCCGCCCGGATCGGGCACGAGGTCCAGGCCGGTGGCCGCGCAGGCGTCCTCAAGCGCCTTGGTGGCGGCCGCCCAGTCCTGGTCCGAGCCGATGAACTTGTCCTTCTTCTTGCCGTCCTCGTCGCGCGTGGACAGCTCCAGGTAGAAGTCTTTGAGGCCGAAGGCGGAGAGGATGGAGAGGAAAAACTCGATCTGCGTGCGAATTTCCTCGGAGGCCTGCTCAGGCGTGCAGTAGGTGTGCGAATCGTCCTGCGTGAAGCCGCGCATGCGGGTTAGGCCGTGCACGACGCCGCTCTTCTCGTAGCGGTAGTCGTGGCCCAGCTCGTAGAAGCGCAGAGGCAGCTCGCGGTAGGAGCGGCCGCGCGAACGGAAGATGAGGTTATGCATCGGGCAGTTCATGGCCTTGAGGTAGTACTCCTGGCCTGCCTTGGTCACGTTGCCGTCCTCGTCGCGTTCCTCGTCAACGAGCATGGGTGGGAACATCGTGTCCGCGTAGTAGGGCAGGTGGCCCGACGTGTGGAACAGACCGCCCTTGGAGATCTCGGGGGTGTGGACGAAGTCGAAGCCTGCCTGCTTATGACGGTCGGTCACGTAGGACTCGATCTCGTGGCGCAGGATGCCGCCCTTGGGGTGGAAGATGACCAGGCCGGGGCCGATCTCCTCGGGGAAGGAGTACAGGTCCAGCTCGACTCCGAGGCGGCGGTGGTCGCGGCGCTCGGCTTCCTTGATGCGCTCCTGGTAGGCGACGAGGTCCTCCTTGGAGGCCCAGGCGGTGCCGTAGATGCGCTGGAGCTGGTCGTTCGACTGGTCGCCCTTCCAGTAGGCGGCCGAGGCCTTGGTCAGCGCAAAGCCGTTGCCGATCAGCTTGGTGGAGGGCAGGTGGGGGCCGCGGCACAGGTCCTTCCAGGCGACGGAGCCGTCGCGGCGGACGTTGTCGTACATGGTCAGAGTTGCGCCGCCAACCTCGACGGAGGCGCCCTCCGCGCCCTTGCCTTTCGTGGTCACGAGTTCGAGCTTGTAGGGCTGCTCGGCCAACTCAACGACGGCCTCGTCCTCGGAGACCTCACGGCGCACGAAGCGCTGCCCTTCCTTGACGATGCGCTTCATGCGCTTTTCGAGTTCACGCAGCAGCTCGGGGGTAACCGCGTCAATATTGCCGAAGTCGTAGTAGAAGCCGTCTGTGATGAACGGACCGATGCCAAGGTTGACGTCGGGGAAGACATCCTGAACGGCCTGGGCGAGCACGTGGGTTGCGCTATGACGCAGGATGTTCAAGCCATCCTCGCTGTCCAGTGTGATGGCCTCGACGGTCGTGCCCTCTTCGAAGGGGGTCGCGAGGTCGCGCGGGATGCCGTCGATCTTGATGGCAACGACCTCACGCGACTTCTCGAACCACGTGGTGCCCGTGGTCCCCGCCGGTACGGTCTGGTTTTCTCCGTCGATGACGAGCGAGATGTCGGGCACAGTGTCTCCTTGGTCGATACGGTCGATGCAGTTAGGTGCTAGAGGGATTCTAACGCCCGGGGGCGGGCGATTCAGGAGCGGGCGCGCCAGTCCTTGATGGCTTTCGCCGCGCTCAGCGCACGATAGATGCTCTTTTTGACGGGCATATCCCAGCCGCCGGGCACGTCTGTGAAATGAGAGGCGAAAGCGCTCTTGTACTTGCCGACGCTGTAGAGGTCGGGACAGCGCGGGGAGTGGGCACCCATTAGGTCGAATTCGCGCACGCCGTCGCGGGCCAGGAACTCGGCGGCCAGGAAATCCAGGACCGGGGGTTGGCGCAGGCGACGACCGGCCTCGGTGGAGGCGCCGTACTCGGCCTGCGCACGAATACCCTCGACCAAGCAGAAGTCCCAGCACAGGATGTTTCCGTCAGCATCACGCATGGAGAAAATACGCGCATGCTTGGGACCCAGAGTTGTGAGCAGGCTCATGTAGTAGGCCTTGGGGTGAGGACGGAAACCGTCGCGCTCGGCGGTCTCCTCCATCACCGCATAGTACTCGTCGATGACATCAGTGGCGTTCGCCGTGTCCTCGTGGAAGGTGATCCCTTCCGCTTTGCCTTTCTTCAGGCCGGAACGGATGGAGCGCTTGCCGGACTTCGGCATTGCCGCGAGGATCGCCTCCTCGGTCTTGCCGGAGGTATCAATGACGACGGTTCGGTCGTAGGAGATGGTCTGCAGGGGCATCACCAGATCCGGGTGCTGGTAGATGGCGTGCAGGCGCACGAAGACGACGGACTTGTCCCGCTTCTTGATCTCGCGCAGCAGGTCCGCGCGCAATGCGGCCTCACGTTCGGGGGTCGCTTCCTTGACCCATGTGGGTCCCCACTTGGCCCACAGGTAATGCACGCCTCGCACCGCGTACTTGTAGAGGGTGATGAAAGCGACCTTGGTGTCGTCCTCGCACCATGCGTACCGTCCCCACACACCGTGCCCCTGGGACTTTTCGAAAGCCTCCCACACGCAGGCCTGTTCGATGGGCAGGGAACGGTCCTGGAAACCCGAGACTGCGGCGATTTTGTCTTCTTGGGAGATAGGCACGAGAGAGGTGGTCGTCATGGTGTCCTCGTTAGTCGAAACGTACGGTCGCGTGTCGCAGGCCAGTTTAGCAGGGGCCGTTCCCCCATCGACGAGGCCGAGGCCGAGTGAGGGGGCCAAGCTCGGTCAGTACGAGGTTTGGGTCGGCTCAGGATAGAAGCGCGCGAACTTACGCCGATGGTTCTGCTTTTGAAGCCATACGGTGATGTTGCGGCGCAGATCCTTCTCGGTGGGATTGAGGAGTAGGTCGAAGCGGCGCCCCTCGCGGATAATGCGCTTCACGCGTGCACGCAACTGCGTGTCAGTGATGTAACGGAGCAGGAGGGAGTCGGGAACCATCGTGTATAGGATCTCGTCCTTCGCTTGTGTTTGCTCGCAGGCTTGACCGTCGATGAGGTCGGCGACCATGGGAATCATAGGATTTGCGCCCGCGGCTGCCATGTACCAGTTGTTGCGTCCGATGCGCGGGTTAACCTCGAAGAAGACGGCACGACCGTCACGCGGATCGATCTTGACATCGAAGTTTGCAAATCCGCGGTAGCCGTTTTCGGTAAGCAGCGTGCAGGCGTCCTCCCACAGTGAGGGGAAATCCTCGGTGATCATGGCAACGGGGTTACCAATCATCGTCGGGGCGTGATCCTCTAGGAGCACACGGGCAGAGCCAATGAGAGTGACCTCACCGCGGGAGTCCACGTAGGCGGTGATTGAACGCATCGCGGTGTTGTCGCCGGGGATCAGTTCCTGAACCAGGAAGGTGTCCCGGAACCCCGAAGCCTTGAGGGTCTCCCACAGCTGGGCGAGCTCGTCGGGCGTGTCGATGAACCAGATCTTGCGTTTGCCCTCGAATTCGAGGACGTCGTAGGGCTCGCCGTTGGCGGGCTTGGCGACCACAGGGAAAGCAAAGGGAATCTCCGGGCCAACCCAGGCCTCGTCCAACGCGTGCGAGAAATCGACGACGACTGTGCGCGGCGTATCGATACCCGCCCGCTCGCAGGCGCGCGCGAACTCCGCCTTATCCGTGAGCCGATTCATGACTTCCTCGCTGGGGAAGGGCAGCGCGTAGTGACGCGAGAGTGCATCCATGTTGCGCGCCACGAACGCAGAGAAAATGTCGTGGTTCGCCATCAGGATGAGCTTCTTGTCGGGGTGACACCCCGCGATCGTCATGAGAGTGTCAAGCAACTGAGCATCGGTCGCGTGAGCGCTCACGTGGTGGACATCAAAAAAGTGTGACCGTGTGATCGAATCGGTGGGCTGCGACCCCACGCAGATGCAGCGACACCCAAAGGCCTCGTTGAAACAACGCCCAATACCGTAGACCCCGAAGTCTCCACCGATGATGACGGGGAGGATGTCTTGACGGGGAGTGAGCGGGCGAGGCCGCGTCAAGTAGTCGATTGTCATGCCCCCAGCCTAGCGCCTGGTAGGATACAGAACGATCCCTGAGACCTGACTCACCACCACGAAAGTAGCGTATGAGCACCCCTTTCCCCCCTAACAACCAGCAGCCCTTCCCCAACCAGCAGGTGAGTGGCCTCCCCCCACAGTCCGGCTACCAGCAGGGTGCACCGCAGGGCTTTGGGGCCGCGACGCCCGCACAGGGGCCGTACGGCGGCCAACCAATGGGCCGCACACCCAACAAATCCAACGGCGGCCTCATCGCAGCAATCATCGCAGGAGTGTTTGTCATCACCCTTATCGGCGGCATCGTCGTCATGGGAATATTCTCAGCCGCCACGGAGGAACGCTCCGCCGGGGACCGTTCTTCCTCTCCCTCACCCACCTCAACCTACTCCCCCACGCAAAACCCCCAGCCTTCAACAACACCCAGCCCGCGCTCGACATCGACATCCAGCCCTCGTCCGACGGCAACAAGTTCCTCTGGCACCGGCCTCACATCCTCCGAAGAAACGGGCGTTATGAACGAGTGCAAGGCCGCGCTGGGCCAGTCAATTTCCAACGGATACATCACAGAGCGCACGGTTAAGAGGTACGGCACGAATAGCGATGGCTTGCCCCAGTACACCGTGGACGGCACCCTGACCGGCACATACCTGACGACTGGGAAGACGGGCACGTACAACTTCACCTGCACAGTCGTCTACCACACCGACAGCAAACTGTACGAAGCCTGGGCGTTCATCAGCGCGAAGTAACCCCATGATTGTCCGACCCAGCCTCTTACCCGCCGCCAGGGTCCACGCGGACCCATGGTGGATGAACGCCATCCTGTACCAGATCTATCCGCGTTCTTTCCAGGACATGAACGGGGACGGGGTCGGCGACCTGGAGGGGATTGATCGCCGCCTCGATTACCTGGCGGACCTCGGCATCGACATCGTCTGGATTTCGCCCATCTACCGCTCACCTCAGGCGGACAACGGGTATGACATCTCCGACTACCGCGACATCGATCCGCTGTTCGGCGACCTCACCACTTTTGATGCCCTTGTAAGCCACGCTCACGAACTCGGTATACGTGTCGTCATGGATCTGGTAGTGAACCACACCTCGGTGGAGCATCCGTGGTTCGTGCAGTCCGCCTCAGGAATCGACTCACCGCGTCGCGACTGGTACTACTGGCGCGACCCCAGACCCGGCACAGTCCCTGGCTCCGCGGGTGCTGAGCCCAACAACTGGGAGTCTTTTTTCGGTGGTCCCGCGTGGGAGTACGATCCAGCGTCGGGCCAGTACTATCTTCATTTGTTTGCACGCGAGCAGCCTGACCTGAACTGGGAGAATCCCCAGGTCCGCGACGCTGTGTACGACATGATGAACTGGTGGCTGGATCGGGGCGTGGATGGTTTCCGTGTCGATGCGATCGACGTCATCTCGAAGTTCCCAGGATTGCCCGACGGCGGACCCGCCCGGGCGCCGTTCGGTGTGGGACACGAGTGTTTCGCGGACGGCCCGCGCCTACATGAGTTTCTTCAGGAGATGCACGAGCGCACTTTTGCCCTGCATCCCGGATCGTTTACGGTCGGTGAGGCGTCCAACGCGTCACCTGAATCTGCGCTCTTGTTCTGCGATCCCGCTCGGCGAGAGTTCAACATGCTGATTCAGTTCGAGCACGTCAACCTCGGCCAGGAGGCCGGTAAGTTCTCGCCACGCCCCCTTGCCGAAGGAGAGCTAGCCGATGTTCTGACACGCTGGCAAGAGACTCTCGCAGATCGAGGATGGAACGCCCTGTACGTGGAGAACCATGATCAGCCACGCGCGGTGACCCGCTTCGGGGATCCCGATGCTTTCTGGTTCGAATCCGCGACTGCTCTCGCCACCGCCTACTTTCTTCAGCGCGGCACCCCTTTCATCTACCAGGGCCAGGAGATCGGTATGCTCGGCGGGTGCTTCACGCGGGCGAGCGATTTCCGGGATGTTGAATCACTCAACTACCTGCGTGCGAGTGGTTCCACCCTCGTCCCGGCTGGTTTAGCTGCCATCTCGCGTGACAACGGGCGCACCCCCATGCAGTGGGGTGATTCACCGAACGCAGGCTTCACGTCGGGAATACCGTGGATCGACGTGCCGACCTCGGCGTCACGCATCAACGTTGACGCTCAGCTCCACGATCCTTCTTCCGTCCTCGCTTATTACCGTGCGCTCATCGAGGCACGCCATCGCATCCCGGCTCTTACTTTCGGGTCCTTTGAACGGATCGACGCTGGCTCACCCGCGATCTTCGCGTACATGCGCGCGTGTGAGGGCAGCGCCGTTCTCGTCGTGGTTAATCTGTCGGGGCGCGCCCTCACTCCTGCTCGTACCCTCCAGGACGAGGCCTACTGCGCTTCTCGCTGGAACCTGTACTTGAGCAACGCTACAGAGGAAGTCAGAGACGGTTCTTCGGGCTGTGCCGAACACGACCCATCCCCTGCTTCTGTTCTTGCCCCGTGGGAGGCCCGGGTCTACGTGAGTTCACGCTAGGACCCTTGCGTGTGCACCGCACGGTCGGCGATTTGTTGTGCCAGAACGATTCTACCTGCACCAAACCGTTCGAGTTCCCTCCCGCTTTCTTATCGTTCTGCGGTCGTGTCCGCTGTGGCGTCCGCTGCCATAGTCGCGATGTCTGCGCTCGCACCTTTATCGGTTCTATCAACGACCGTGGGTGGGAGGAACATCGTTCCTCCCACCCACGGTGAGGCGGTCGTTAATCCGGTGCTTTCAGTTCAGCCGCGATGACGCTTGGCCGCTATGAACGACAGGCCGACAATCGCGATGATTCCCGCCAGAGCACCCAGTCCTGACGCGTCGGCACCTGTCGTTGCAAGCTTGGGTGCGGGCGACGGCGAAACCGAAGGCGTTGGCGCAGGACTCGACGGGGTGGCCGAAGGCGTGGGGGTCGGGGTAGGAGCGAGTGTATTCGTCAACGTCAGTGAATAGACGTGGTCGTCGCTCAGAGTGAACGTCGCCTCACGATTGTCGGCTGCGAGCGTAACACCGTCAGCAGTTTCGAAGACTCGGCTGGCCGCGTCGTTCCACGTGATCTCAGCGGACGCGGGCAGATCACCCTCGGTGACGGTAACGACGGTTCCCAGAGGTAGGGACTCTGGGTAACTGTACGTCTCCCCCGCCTTGATGGTTGTCTCAAAGGTCTTATCCACGGACGGGTCGGCGACGTTCTTCAGAGTGATGACCAGGGTGTAGTCGAGATCCTTGGCTGATTCGGGAAGATCGCCCTCGACTTTCTTGGTCACGGAGAACGTCTGATGCGCGTAAGCGTCTGCGGTCGCACCGTAACGCAGGACCTTCCTGACGGGTTCAACAGTCTTACCGGGAACGTTGAACGTCACTGTGTTGGCGAATTCACCAAGGACGTCTCCTGCACGCTTCGCACCCTCGACGCGAGCAGGAAGCAGAATAATTGCCGACTGGTTGGCGGGGATTTCGGCGAGCGTGACAGTGACTTTCGTGGAGGTGCACTCAATCTGGGCGGCGTTACCGAAGGCCCCGTTCGACGTATCGTTCACCTGGCGCAGACCGTCGGAAGTCGTCGGGTCGGTCACCAGGTAGGTGTGTGTCTTCGTGTAATCGTTGACGGTGTTACAGTCGAAGCTCCAGTGGGAACCTGCGGGGACCTCATCGACGATCGAAGCACCGGAGACCGCGGCATCACCGGCGGGCACAATGACTCGCCACATGATTGCCTTATTCTCGTCACCGTCTTCGTTTTCTGTCAGATTCAGCCATCCGTCCTTCTGATAGTGGGCTTCACCAGGAGTCCGGCGAGTCATCTCGAGGTTGCGTGTCACCTTCCCGCCGACCGTCACAACGTAGTGTTCGCCGCCGGGGCCGCTGTACTGCGCCAAACCGTGCGTCGTCACCGTACCGTACCACTGGGCAGCGGATTCAACCCTGTCGTTGAAAACGACGGTCACATTGCCATCGGCACCCCAGGTACCACAACCGACCACGATATTGTCGTGCGAGACCACATCGAAGGCGCGCGCGACGTTTGGACGTAGCACCGACTCGCCGTTCGCTTGGTTGACAACGTTCGCGTTATAGGTGAAGTAGTCGCCTGCCTTGACATGTCCTGTGCTCTTCCAGGGAAGCTTGACACCCAGGTCCCACCAGTCGCCCACCGAGTGAATCTCGTGGTCGCTCTGGTCGACCAACTGGGCATTGTTCCAATCAAGCGTGACCTTATCGCTTACATTCGTCACCGCGCCAGGACATGCGGGAGCGTCTGCGTAAGCGGGAACCCGTGCGCCAACGAATTGCGTGAAGCCAAGAAAACTCAGTATCAAAGCAACGGCTGCTAAGTATGCGCCCAGATGACGGCGCTTCACGGCGACCATAGATAACTCCTGTCAACGGGATATGCGACAATGTCGCTTCATGCATTGCCAGTCTATGTCACCGTCCTGCAATTTGGTCAAGAATAGGAAGAATGAGTTCGCCGTAACCAATATTTTTTGACTTCGACAAGGCATATATACCGCAGTTTCATTAGTATCAATCAGGATGTGTCAACTTTTATTGTTCCGGCGTGTCGCTAATTTTAACAACACTAATTAACAGAGACGAAGTCGCATGCTTTAAAATAATATGGGATCATTTTATTACCGCATGGTTCAACACTGCCGAAGACTGACAAACCAATGAATAGGGACGGCGCACACACAGGTATCAATTGCCTAAAGGCCAACATGTATAGATGGCGATGAGCGTTCACTTATATACCGGTGCGCACACGCAACAGAACGGGCATAACCCACCGGATAGCATTCGGACGGTAGATGACAGCCCAAGCTCTTAGACGCGCATCTCAAGGACGGAATGGGTTGCCACTACTACCCATTGGATCCGTTCGGGAGCCACGCCCCGAGCTGCGGCCCACAACAGGCTAAGAACCTCGAGTTTCAGACAGAAGCGCCACCACACCCCAGCCCCATCCCATGGGGAAATGACACCATTAGAGTCGCGACACGCCGACAAGCCACCCCTAATGAGGCATCACAACCAACAAAACACCGATTTTCCCGCATCGACAAGCCGAAAAGTCACTCCTCCAGCAACACGTAGCGTCCTACAACTCGAAAGAGGGGTGCGAAACAATAAAGGCCGGATCACAGTAACCCGGCTTACCTGGTGGGCGATACTGGGATCGAACCAGTGACCTCTTCCGTGTGAAGGAAGCGCGC
>NZ_CAUTSL010000026.1:0-29010 GCF_963540955.1 Actinomyces bouchesdurhonensis | reverse complement strand
AGGAGGAACTCCACGAGAGCTTCCGCTTCGACGGCGGCGTCGTCGACTTCGCGAATTGGCTCGCCTCCGACGGCCCCGTCACCGAGACGTGGCACATCACCGGTGAGGGCACCTACAACGAGACCGTGCAGGCCCTCGATTCCGAGACCGGGCACCTGCGCGCCACCGACGTCGAGCGCACCTGCGAGGTCGACATCGCGCTGCGCTGGGGCATCGGCTACGACACGACCGTCCGCTCCTTCGTCAACATCATCGCCACCCCCAAGGGCGGCACCCACGTGACCGGCTTCGAGCAGGCAGTCCTGAAGACCCTGCGCGCCGCCATCGACAAGAACGCGCGCAAACTCAAGGTCGTCGCCAAGGACGGGCGCCCCGAAAAGGACGACGTGCAGGCCGGCATGACCGCCGTCATCACCGTGCGCTTCCCCGAGCCGCAGTTCGAAGGACAGACCAAGGAAACCCTGGGAACCCCCCAGATCCGCACCGTCGTCAACCGCGTCGTCACTGACTGGCTCAAGGCGAAGTTTGCGTCCTCCAAGCGCGATGACAAGCAGCAGACCTCGCTGCTCATGGAGAAGGTCGTCGGCGAGATGAAGGCCCGCGTCTCCGCGCGCATCCACAAGGAAATCTCGCGCAAGAAGAACGCGCTGGAGACCTCCTCGCTGCCTGCCAAGCTCGCGGACTGCCGACTCGAGGACGTCGAGGAGACCGAGCTCTTCATTGTCGAGGGCGACTCTGCCCTGGGCACGGCTAAGGCTGCGCGCAACTCCCAGTACCAGGCTCTCTTCCCGATTCGAGGGAAAATCCTTAACGTGCAGAAGGCGTCTACTGCGGACATGCTGGCGAACGCCGAGTGCGCCAATATCATCCAGGTGATCGGCGCGGGTTCGGGCCGTACATTCGACCTGTCCCAGGCTCGATACGGCAAAGTCATCCTCATGACCGACGCCGACGTGGACGGCGCGCACATCCGCACCTTGCTGCTCACGCTGTTCTTCCGCTACATGCGGCCCATGGTCGAGGCCGGTCGTATCTACGCTGCTGTCCCGCCGCTGCATCGAATTGAGGTCGCGGGTAAGGGACGCAAGAAGCGCGAGTATATCTACACGTACTCCGAGGATGAGCTGCATCGTAAGCTCGCCGCGCTGCGCCGCTCGGGCCGCACCTGGAAGGAACCCATTCAGCGCTACAAGGGCTTGGGGGAGATGGATGCCGACCAGCTGGCTGAGACCACGATGGACCGGGCGCACCGCTCGCTTCGTCGCATCACGTTGGCTGATGAGGAGGCTTTGCGCCAGGCTGAGGATGTGTTCGAGCTGCTTATGGGTTCGACTGTGGGGCCACGTAAAGAGTTCATTGTCAATGAGTCCGCAGGCTTAGATCGTATGCGAATTGATGCGTAATGTCTGGTGAACAGGGTCTGCGCGCTGCACAGTTGTTCAAAATGGAAGGGCAACTGTCCAACGTCAGTGTGACTAAAGGCCCTATGAGCCGCTAGGATGTAGCTCATGACAGGACTTGCGCAGCGACTTACGCCGCCCGGGTCCGTCCCGTACCCGGGGAACCACCTCGGGTTGCGCTGGCGGCCCTTGATCGGTCGTGACGCGCCCGCCGTGTACGCGCTGATCTCCCTCATCGAAGACGAGGACCAGGCGATTAGGCGCACCTCCGTGGATGACATTGCGGACATGATGGAAGGTGAGAACGGTCGCGATTGGGTGGATACGATCGTTGGCTTGGATACGAAAGGTAATTTTTGCGCGGTCGCTTCGGTGCGCGTGCTGCGAGGCATCCACGAGGCTGCGACCGCCATCGTGAGCGCGTACATTCATCCCCATTGGCGAGGCAGAGGCGTGGGCCGCGCCCTGCTGTACTGGCAGGACGCCAGGGCGCGCCAGATGCTGGTTGAGACTTTCGGTGCCGAGTCTGATGTTCCGGTGTCTATTTCAAACCTGGTGGACGCACACATGACGGATCGGCGTCGGCTTTACATTGCGGCTGGCTTCTTCGCCAAGCGAACTTACCAGGTCATGTATCGCGATCTGGCTGGCGGTGAGGTCGCTCCGCAGGCACGCCACGGCTACAACGTTCTGCCCTGGTGTCAGGTTCCGCAGGACCAGATTCGTGCGATTCATATGGAGGCCTTCCAGCAGGCGTTCCGTTCCCCGCTGCGTGCCCTGTGGTGGGATGATGCGATGAATCACTTCGATCCGCGCTGGTCGTTTGTGGCCGTCGATCGTGAGGACGGTGTGGTCGGCTATGCGATGACGGGTCGGCCGGCGCAGCGGTGGGTCGCAACGGGTCGCCCGGAGGCATACATTTACCTCCTGGGTGTCGCTGAGGCTCATCGTGGTCGTTCGATTGCGAGTGCACTCGTGGGGCATGCGGTTGCGTCCGCGTCCGCGTCGGGTGCTTCACGTATTGGGCTGGATGTGGATATGTCGAGTCCGGACCGGGCACATAGTATCTATGAGCATCTCGGTTTCGTCGATGAAACCGCTGAGGTTTATTACACGATCGATCAGTAGTTCACTAGGAGGCGAGCATGAGCATTCCTCTCGCGCAGAGAGCCGGTGCCCCCGAATTCGTCCCCTTTCCGGGCGAGCATCATGGCATCGAGTGGGAGCCTTTGACCGCCGACCATCACGTCGGTCTGGCGGCTCTTTTCGCGCGCATGGAGGCTCGCGATAATCCGCCGTACCGCACCAGCTCGGATGAGGTGGAGGAGATGTTGTCGTCGGCTTCGAATTGGCGCGGCCTGGTCGGGATCGCGCGTAGGGGTATCGCAGCGGGTCGCCTAGTGGCGTTCGCTCAGGTGGTTTTGCGTTTTCCGGGGCGTGTGGAGTGTGTGTGCATTGGGGGTGTGGATCCTGATTTCCGGCGTATCGGCCTGGGTAATGCGATCGTGGATTGGCAGGAGGGCACTGCCCGTCAGATGTTGGCGAGTGTGGAGGGCGATGGTCCTGCCCAAATCACGTGTCACGTTGAGCCGGGGCAGGATGATCTTGAGGCGCAGCTGAAGGTGCATGGTTTCCGATGGGCGCGCACGTACTACGAGCTGCGTGCGTCTCTGGACGATCTGATGCCCGTGCCGGATTTGGGGTTGTATATGAGTGTCGAGGCCTGGGGGTCTCAGTGGGAAGAACCGGCTTTGCGTGCTGCGAATCGCCTGAACGAGTCCGAGTGGGGGCGTCCTCCGCTGACGCAGGAGCAGTGGATGCAGGGACGTACGGCGTTCGCACCTGAGTGGTCGTTCCTGGCAGTAGACCGAACGGGTGATCGTCCGCGCGTCGCGGGTTTCCTCCTGGCGTCGCGCTACGAGCAGGATTGGGTGGCGCTTGGCTGGCGCGAGGGGTATATCGATCAGCTGGGTGTGCTGTCGGCTTGGCGTGAGAGTCGCGTCGCGGACGCGTTGATCCTGGCGTCGATGTGGGCGCAGAGGCGCGATGGGATGGATCGGGCGGGTACCGGTGTCGGGTCTGCGAACCACACGGGTGCGTTGGCTGTCTATGATTCCTTGGGGTTCCGCACGGTCGGTCAGACCAGGCTTTATGCAATCGAAGTGTGACATTCATTTCGCATCGTGGAATGCTGCTCACTGGGAGCTTGCATGTGGCGAATGTCATTCCATGAACGGATGTGTGGGGAGTTGGTTCGATTGAGCGTTTTGTGAGGAAGTGCCCCTTTAGTCCTAATTGTCTGACCAATTGATTTTTTAGGCTCGCAGCGGGGGACCGCGAGAGTCCTCGGCGCCACGCGCGCCCCATCTCCACAGTGCGGAGCTAGCATGACTACGAAGTCGTCAGCACAAACCACGTCCATTCCGCCTCTGGTCATTCGAAGCGCCATCGTTGCCTCTCTCGGCGGCCTACTCTTCGGCTTTGACACGGCGGTCATTTCCGGTGCGGAAGAAAAACTCACCGAGCTGTACGCTCTCTCCTCCATGGGTGAGGGCATGATCGTTGCCATCGCAACCATCGGCACGATCTGCGGTGCCATCGTCGCCGGTAAACTCGCCGACCGCTTTGGTCGTAAACCTATCCTCTTCTGGATTGGTATTCTCTTTGGCGTCGGCGCCCTGGCAACCGCCCTGGCACCGGTTCCTACACTCAATCCGGTCGAGGACGGTAAGTTTGTGGCCGCGTCCTCTTTCCCGATTGCCTTCTTCATGCTGTTCCGCTTCCTCGGGGGCATCGGTGTCGGCTTGTCTTCGGTGGTCGCACCTATCTATACCGCTGAAATTGCGCCGGCCCGCGTGCGCGGACGCCTGGTGGGTCTGGTCCAGTTCAATATCGTCTTCGGCATTCTCCTGGCCTACGCCTCGAATGCAATCATCCGCGAAATTGTGCATCAAGATGTTGCGTGGCGCTGGATGCTCGGTGTCATGGCCGTGCCGGCTGTGTTCTTCCTGATTTTCCTTGCCACTGTGCCCGAGACTCCTCGCTGGCTGTTGGCCCACGGCCACGAGGAACGCGCCGTCAAGATTTCTGAGCGCCTCACCTCCACGCAGGAGGAGAGCGCCGAGCAGATTGGCGAGATTAAGACGCAGATCGCCGAGGATGCCGCGGGCGGCAAGGTTGCTTTCTTTACGCGCCGCTACCGCAAGGTCATCCTCATGGCCTTCTGCATCGCGATGTTCAACCAGCTCTCCGGCATCAACGCGATCCTCTACTACGCGCCCAAGGTCATGAAGCTCGCCGGCGGCGCCGAAGTGCTCGGTGATGCCTTCCCCTACATCGGCTCCGTCATCGTCGGCCTCATGAACCTGATCGCCACGATGGCCGCCCTGACCGTTATCGACAAGCTGGGCCGTCGTCAGCTCATGATTGTTGGTTCTATCGGCTACCTCGTGTCGCTGGGCTTCCTCGCCGGCATGATGTTCGCCTACGAGGGAAGAGCGTCCGTGCAAAATAGCGCTGTCCCGGTGTGGCTGATCCTGATTGGCCTGCTTGCCTTCATCGCCTCTCACGCGTTCGGTCAAGGGTCCGTTATCTGGGTGTTCATCTCCGAGATCTTCCCCAACCGCGTGCGCGCGCGCGGCCAGTCGCTGGGCTCGCTCACACACTGGGTCTTCGCCTTCATTACCACCTACGCGTTCCCGGTCCTCACGGAACAGCTCGGCGGCGGCTTCGCGTTCGGTATCTTCTTCCTCGCGATGGTCGGTCAGCTATTCTGGGTCCTGAAGGTGATGCCCGAAACCAAGGGCATTCCGCTCGAAGAAATGGAAGAGAAACTGGGGTTGACGAATGACTAGAATCGTGAACATCGGGGAAGCTCTCATCGATGAGATCACCCGCCCAAACAGTGAACCCGTCGAGGTCGTCGGGGGATCGATGCTCAACGTCGCAGCCGGCCTGACCCGGCTGGGTCACGAATCGGAGCTGGCGACCTGGTTCGCGCGCGACGCGCGTGGCGACAAGGTCCGCGAACACGCCGAAGCTGCGGGGGTAACCCTCACGCCCGGCTCTGACGGGGCCGACTTCACCACGGTCGCCCATGCGACTCTTGATGAGCGAGGCCGCGCCACCTACGAATTCGATCTGTCGTGGGACGTGCCCTCCGTGGAGGAACCCGACACCGTCGGACACCTGCACACCGGCTCCTACGCAGTCGTCCTCGAGCCGGGCGCCGACAAGGTCCTGGCCGCCGTCAAGCGCCAGGCCATCCGGGGCACGGTTTCCTACGACCCAAACATTCGCCCTGCCCTGCTGGGCACGCCGGACGAGGCACGCCCGCACGTCGAGGCGATCGTGGCCCTCGCGGACGTTGTGAAGGCTTCCGACGAGGATCTGGAGTGGCTCTACCCGGGGCGCCCCGTTGAGGACGTTATCCGCGAGTGGTCGCAGTCCGGCCCGTCCCTAATCCTGTGCACGCGCGGCCCCTGGGGCGTCTACATCAAGGCTGCCGCAGAGCGCGACATGCTGGTCGTCGATCCCCTCGACGTCGAGCTGGTGGACACAGTGGGCGCGGGTGACTCGCTGATGGCCGGCCTGATCTCCGGCCTGGTTGACGCGGGACTCCTGGGTTCGCCCGAGGCGAAGCAGCGCCTGCGTGAGGCGTCGTGGGACCATATCCTGCCCGCCATTCACCGCGGCATCGTCACCTCGGGTATCACGATTCTGTACCAGGGTGCATACTCACCCACGCGCGACGAGGTTGCAGACATCTTGGCAGCCGATCGGACGCTGCGAGGCTGACGGGGGAGTACTCCTCAACTGATGGGGGTGGGTCCGGCTGAGCGGTCGGACCCACCCCCATATCAGCATTGATGATTGACAAAGTGGCGGGGTGGCCGGAAACAAAACCGGTCACCCCACCGTCACGACAACAGGAGAGCGTCAGCCGATCGACGCGATCGCGAAGGTGATGGGCACGCCCGAGCCGTCGCGGCGATCGTCCTCGGCGGGAAGGTCCACGGGGGTGCCGTCCGCGGATGCGGCCCGCCCAGGCCGCGTGCCAACCCACGCGACGTCCAGGCGATCCTCGCCGCGCAGGAAGCGCTGGCAGCGCACGCCCTGGCCGCCGCGCCCCTTCGATGGGTAAGACGTTAAGGGCGTGACCTTCACCGTCGTCTGGCCGGTTCCCGGAAGCGCGCCGAGGGCCGCCGCGACCGTCACCACCACAGCGTCGATGGGGGCCTCGACCACCCAGAAACCGAGGGCTTCGGCGCCGGGGTTGAGCTTCATCCCCGCCATGCCGCCGGCCGTGCGCCCCTGCGGGCGAACCTTCGCGGCGGGGGTGCGCAGCAGCTGCGCGTCCGAGGACACGAACACCAGGTCCGCCCCATCCGAGCACTGATCGAAGCCCACGAGACGGTCCCCGTCCTCCAGGGCGATGACCTCCCACTCGTCGCGCTGAAGCACATCCGGGCGCAGGCGCTTGACCGTGCCTCGTGCCGTGCCCATCGCAACCACGGCCTCGCCCTCAGGATCCAGCAAACCAACGGCGGGAACGTCCGAGTGTAGCAGCAGCGAGGACGGCATGGCGCCCGCCAGCGACAGGCCTGTCTCAAAACGGGGGAGTGCCGGCAGATCCACCACGTCAATGCGGTGCGCGATACCGTCCTCCGTCACCACAGCCACCTGCGAGCGGGCCGTCGATGACAACTGCGCGCGCCAACCATCCGACGCCGCACGCGGACCAGGCTCCAGCGGATCTCCACCCTCGATGCGGGCCAGAGCACCCGATGCGGACAGGACGACGACGCACGGATCGTCCGGGATCTGTAGCTCCAAGCCCTTGCCGGAGCGCGATACCGATGGCAACGCCGCCAGTGCGGCATCCTCGGCGCCCGTGGCCGCGCCCACGGGCGTGCCCGTCGAGGCAAGCAACAGCGTGCGTCGCGGTGTGCCCAGTCGATCCGAGACCTCGCGCAGCTCCTTCTTCACGAGCGCGCGCAACAGTTCAGGCTCCTCCAGGACTTCGCGCAGGGACGCGATCGTCGCCAGCAATTCGTCACGCTCGGATTCCAACTCGATACGGGAGAACTTCGTGAGGCGGCGCAGACGCAGCTCAAGGATGTAATTCGCCTGGGCCTCGGACAGGTCGAAAGCCGTCATCAGGCGCTCGCGTGCAATCTCCGCGTCATCCGAGGACCGAATGATCGCGATGACGTCGTCGATGTCCAAGATTGCGATGAGCAGGCCCTCGACCAGGTGAAGGCGATCCTCGCACTTTGCCAGGCGGAAGCGGCTGCGGCGTGTCGTCACATCTATGCGATGATCCAGGAACACCTGGAGCATCTCCTTCAGGCCCAGCGTGCGCGGCTGGCCGTCCACGAGGGCCACGGCGTTGATCGAGAAGGAATCCTCCAGCGGCGTGCGCTGGTAGAGCTGCTGGAGCACAGCCTCCGGGTTGAAGCCGTTCTTCACCTCGATGACTAGGCGCAGGCCGTGGATGCGGTCGGTGAGGTTCTGGACCGACGAAATGCCCTTCAGGCGCCCCGCGTTTGTGTTCTCCTTGATCTTCTCGATGACCTTCTCCGGACCCACCATATACGGCAGCTGCGTGACGATGATGCCCATCTTGCGGGCCGTCACACGCTCGATTGTGACCTTTGCGCGCGTCTTGAACGCGCCTCGACCGCTCTCATATGCCTCCTTGATGCCGTCAAGGCCAACAATGACACCGCCCTCAGGCAGGTCGGGACCCGGAATGTAGCGCATCAGGTCGGCGACAGCGGCCGACGGGTGATCCAACAGGTGAATAGCGCCCGCGATCGTCTCCGTGAGGTTGTGGGGGGCGATGTTCGTCGCCATGCCCACCGCGATGCCGGAGGCCCCGTTAACGAGCAGCTGCGGGAAAGCGGCCGGAAGGACGTCGGGCTGCATGAACTGATTGTCGTAGTTGGGAACGAAGTCCACCGTGTCCTCGTCCAAACCCGTCACCAGGTCCAGCGCGGCGGGCGCCATGCGCGCCTCCGTGTAACGAGCGGCAGCCGGGCCATCATCCAGAGAACCAAAATTCCCATGACCATCGACCAGCGGAACCCGCAGATTGAAGGGCTGCGCTAGACGTACCAAGGCCTCGTAAATAGCGGAATCCCCATGCGGGTGGAGCTTACCCATCACCTCACCGACCACACGCTGGGACTTCACGTGTCCCTTGTCGGGGCGCAGACCCATCTGATCCATCTGGAACAAGATGCGACGCTGGACAGGCTTCAGGCCATCACGTGCGTCGGGCAGGGCGCGCGCGTATATGACGGAGACGGCGTACTCGAGGAAAGAACCGCGCATTTCAGCGGATACGTCGATCTCGGAGATGTTCTCGTCCTTGTCAGGAATGTCGACGACCTGGTCCTTCTTAGCCATACGCGCAATTATTGCGCGGGAGGGCGCTCATTTCGACTGGCACGCCGCTTCGGGGCACAATTGGGGAATGGACACATGGACCCGTATTGAACGAAGCGGCTTCTACCCCAGGGCAGTGGAGCGCGCGCTGCGCCGTGCCCTGGGACAGGTTGAACCGCTGGCGACACTGTGCCAGGTAGATACGGGCTTCGACCGAGGCTCCGTGTTTCGTCACCTCACCGTTGTCTCCCTGACCCACCGGGCCATCGTCCAACTGCACGTCGACGAGCTGGACGGCGGCTCCGCCAACATTGCCACGGCCGTGCATCGCGTCGAAGACATCGGCGGCTATTCCACGATGGAGGTCTTCTCTGACCCCGAACACGCAGACGGCCTGACCGAAATGACGATCGCGATGGATCTGAAGGGTGCGCGACGCCTCGACGTGGAACCAGCCCGGTGCGAAGACCCCACGTGCATCGCGGACCACGGCTACACGGGCACCTCCTATCCTGACGACGTGACCTTCCGTATCTCGGCGGCCGCAGATGGACAAGACGCCCTCGATGAAGCCTTCGATTTCGTCGATCATCTCGCGCGGCTGATGGGTACACGCGGTGAGTAAGCGCATGGAGCCTCTGAACCTGACCGGCGCTGACCTACCGGGTCCAGGCGAGTCCTCGATCACGGACATTATTCCCGCAGCCCTAGCTACCATCGACCCGACCCTGCCCGGGGCATCGCCACAAGCAGCCCGCGTCCTTGACCTCGAGGTGGGTGCACGGCAGGTGCTTCTCATCCTGGTCGACGGTTTCGGCTACGAACTTATGGTCGACCACATGGGTCATACGCCGACCCTGCGTGCCGTGCGCGGTGACATCCGTTCCATTCACACGATTGTTCCTTCTACGACGTCAGCCGCGATCACCGCGTTCGGCACCGGAGCGCGCCCGGGCACTACCAACATGGTTGGTTTCTCGGTCGCGTACGGCAGTGGGACCATGAACCTGCTAGCCATGGAAGGGGGGCCTGCGCCGACCCAGTGGCAGCCGGTCCCCACCTTCTTTGAGCGTTTGGCCGCCGAAGGTGTGCCTTCAGCGGTCGTCTCACCGGCGCGTTTCGCCGGATCTGGTCTGACGGGTGCGGCGCTTCGCGGCGCCCGCCACGTGCCCGCAGACAGCCTTGACGAACGCGTCAGCGCTGCGCTGCGCGAGCTGCGCGCTGGTACCCCCGTTGTCTACCTCTATTGGTCCGAGATCGATCACTCAGGACACGGTCACGGCATCGGTTCTGACGCATGGGTCGGTCAGGTCGAACAATTTGACGCCGGCCTGGCTGTTCTCCTGCGCGGCCTGCCGCACGGTGTTCGTACGATCCTGACCGCCGATCATGGGATGATCAACGTTGATCGTTCTGCAATCTGGGACGTGGCCTCCACACCCGCCCTGCGTTGGGGTGTGCGGATTATTGCGGGTGAGACGCGTGCTGCTCACGTTCACGCGCAGGTGGGGCACGCACGCGAGGTAGAGGAACGTTGGCGCGACACGCTGGGCGATAGCGCCTGGGTGTTGTCGCGCGATCAGATGCCCGCACTCATCGGTGAGGGGCAAGGAGCCTCGATCGTCGGTGACCTGCTAGTGCTGGCGCGAGGATATGGCGGAGTGGTCGATTCTCGTACGCAAAGCGCGTCGGCCATTGCGATGCCGGGCGTTCACGGGTCAGTGACGTCGGCGGAAATGCGCATCCCGGTGATCGCCCTATCCTAATGTTAACGGTGCGGCTAGCCGGGATGCCAGTGCCTTTAAGGCTTGGATCCGAAGAGGATCTCATCCCAGCTGGGCACCGAGCGTCGGCCTTTCTTTGAGGCTGCGTTGCGGGCAAGGCGGCTCGACGTCGGTCCCTGCGCGGGTACGGATCCCGTCACGGTGGCGGCAGTATCCGCTGTGGTGCCGGGGATGCCGTCGGGTGAAACCGCCTTCATAGGGATCGCAGGGGTCTGTTGTTCATCCACCCCACTCGAGTCCTCGGCGGTCTCGGGGGCCGTGGTCGTGTCGGAGAGCCACGGCAGTGCGTGGGACGAGGTCTGGGTTCCTTCATGCGCACCACGCTGGTTCAACGGAATGGCCCCCGTGAGCGGAGGATGGGCGGTGGAATGCTGCGAGGTCGTCGGGAGAAACGTGTCTTCCTGGGAGGATGCGGGTTCAATCTTCGTTCGTGCGGAGGCCAACGAATAGATGCGTGCGGAGATCGGCCCGGTGGAGGGTTCGGGTTCAGAGGAGTCGTCTTCAGCGGCGATGGCCGCCATGTATTCGGCTTCTTCGTCCACCTCCTCGCCCAGGTCAACCTCAATCGTTTGACGTTTTCCGCGCGCCGCATTGAGCTGATCGATGAGGGCCTCGCGGTTGCGTAGGTCTTCCTCGTCGGGGTCCGGCACGGGGGTGGGGCGTGCCAGCGAGGTGAAAATCGATGCGGTGGGGGAGGCTGAGACCTGCTCGGTCAGCCACTGTGCTTCCTGGTCGATGGCCTCGAGAGTGCCAGCATTCGACAGGTGCCAGTGTGCTGCGTGCTCGGATGCGCCCTGCACGAAGGTAACGATAATCTGCCAGGGGTCGCCGACCTCGCGCATGGCTGTCCATTCAAGGGAGGAGGGATCAACACCGCGAGCCGCGAGGCGGTCGAGGACCAGGTCCCCCATCGTGGGGCCTCCCTCACCGATACGCACCGCGCGGGCGCGTGCGAGAGCGTAGTCCTTTTCTGCCTGTATGGGAGCCTCGAAACGCTCCACCGCGTGCACGTCCATGTCGTGCTTGCTGGCGATTTCCTGAGGGGTTGCGCCCGCGCGCAGGAGCGCTTGAATATCGCGAGGGGCCAGCGTCGGGCGCGACGGCGCAACCTCAACGCGGGGACGGTCGCGGCGCGCCGCGCCACGGAGCTCGTCGGAGATCAGAACAGAGTAGCGTTCACCCTGGGCGTCAGTGAGCACCAGGGATTCGCCATCGGCGCTGGTCCCGAGCAATTCGAGCTCAATCATCGCTTCCTCCTCATACGTCACGGTGGAATCGTCTCAAATTATGCTGTCAATGTCGCGTAGCCGTGCGCGTGTCACATATACGATGGCACATTACTCCAACAAGTGTTATCCTCCCTGCGCATAGACACTCGTATTTCGACCGTACGAGGGTGAAAGGGGAGAACCATGGCAACCGATTACGATGCGCCTCGCAAGAATGAGGACGAGGTCTCGGAGGATTCGATTGAGGAGCTGAAGTCCCGTCGCAACGATGCCGGCTCTGCTGAGATCGAGGAAGACGAGAACGAGGCCGCCGAGAATTTTGAGCTTCCGGGCGCTGATCTGTCAAAGGAAGAACTCACTGTCCATGTCGTGCCCCGTCAGGACGACGAATTTACCTGCTCGCAGTGCTTCCTTGTCCACCACGCCTCGCAGCTCGACCACGTGGATGCCAACGGTAATCCCGTGTGCACCGAGTGTGCGATGTAAGGTAGAAGGATGTTCGGACGCAAGAAAAAGACACACGAGGACGACATCGACGAGGTCGAGGTCCTGCCTCGCTTGAGCGATGAAGATGCAGAGATCTGGGCTGAACCCGGACCCCGCAACTATGGGGATGTGGACACCTCCGAAGGCTACGTCGACATGGGTGCTATCTTGTTCCCGGCCCGTCCAGGCATGCAACTGCGCACCCAGGTTGCCGACGACGGAACCACGGTCCTGCAGATTCTCGTTGTGCTCGGTGACTCGGGTATCCAAATGAGCGTCGCCGCAGCTCCGCGTTCCGGTGGTGTGTGGGATGAGCTACGCGACGAGATTCGCGCGGGCTTCGAAAAGCAGGGGGCGAAGGTCGCGGACATTCGCACGCGCTACGGCAATGAACTGCTCGTCGACATGCCGATGACAATGCCCGATGGCCGCACGGCGACCTCGCGTATGCGCGTCCTGGGCCGTGAAGGCGACCGATGGTTTGCGCGTATCGACATTATCGGTCCGGCGGCGGCTGATGCCGAGTCAGGACTCGAGATCGAGAAGGTCATCGACCGCATCGTCGTTCGCCGTGACGAACACCCTCGGACTCGGCTCGAACTCCTGCCCGTCCACCTGCCCGCGGGTGTAAAGGAAGCCTGACATGGCCTCGTGGATCTCACGGATTGGGGCAGCACTTGGCCTCGATAAGGACGCTCGTTCTCTGGATGCTGCCCTCGACGAGGACTCGGCGCGTGCTGCGCGCGGTGTCACGCCCATCCGAGACGTGAGCGAACGCAGCCACGCACTTGTCTTCGGAACCCTCCTGGGGATGACCTACCCGCCCGAGGAAGGACCCCAGCGTGTCCTCGTCGCTACACTCTATGACGGCACCGACACCCTTGAACTGCGCTGGCCAGGCCGCTCATCGATCCCTGGTCTGAGCGTCGGCGCACACCTAGAGGTCGAGGGAACCGTCGGACGTTTCGGCGAGCGCCTCGTCATCATTAACCCGCTCTACCGCGTCATTGCGGGGGAGGGCTGATGTCGGCTCCGCGGTGGATGAGCCAGGCGACGTCGGAGGAGTTTTCCTGGTCCCAGGCCCTGGGCGGCACGCGAGGTGTCATCGAGGCGACCGCTCCAGGCCTCATCTTCGTCATCGTCTACGTTGCCACGCATGCGCTCACCCCCACGCTCGTCGCTGCCTCGTCCATCGCCCTCATCGCGTGCATCATTCGTCTCATTCAGCGTCAGAGTATCCGCCAGGCTCTCTCCGGCTTTTTTGGCGTTGGGGTCGGCGTCGTGTTTGCAGCAGCCACCGGGCGCGGCGAAAACTATTTTGTGTGGGGCATCATCACCAATGTTGCCATGTCCGCTGCCTTCGCGGTGTCTGTCCTGGTGCGCGCCGCCCTGGTTGGATTCTTTTACGCGGCGGCGACGGGCCTGCCCCAGGGGTGGCGCACAGACGCGTCCCTGCGTTCGCTGCGCCACAGCTGCGACCAGCTCACATGGTTGTGGGCCGGAATCTTCGGTCTGCGCGCCGCCGTCCAAGCGCCTCTGTGGGCTAGCGGCGCGGTCGCTGCGCTTGGCGTCGCTAAGCTCGCACTGGGCTTGCCGCTCTTTGCGCTCGGCGCATGGTTAACCTGGCGGGGTTTGCGCCCCTACTCTCCACTTTCTGATACGGGTTCTTCCGAGGACGGGGCGACAGACGCGCGCAGCTGATCCAATGACTTTGCATCCCCGTCCGGCACGAGCAGAAGGAGTTCATCCGAAGCCTCGAACACATCGTCCGCGCTGGGTGTGAGCGGGCGACCGTCTCGCAGCAGCGCGGCGAGTACGGAGCGCGGGGGCAGCTCAAGGGAGTGCACGCGCTTGCCCACCACCGGTGAATCATCAGGCAGAATGAGCGCGTGCATGGACACAGCTGCCGTGTTGAAGGAGAACAAACGCACGGGAATACCGACCGAAACGGCCTCCTCGACGAGTGCTGTCATGATACGCGGGGTCGACACGGACACGTCGACTCCCCACGCCTGATCGAAGAGCCACTCATTCTTCGGGTTATTGAGGCGCGCGACCACGCGGGGGACCGCAAACTCCGTTTTGGACAGCAAAGAGATAACGAGGTTCGCCTTATCATCGCCCGTTGCGGCGACCATGACATCTGCTTCCTCAACAGCGGCGTCGCGCAGAGCATCGGGTGAACAAGCATCCGCCAATACCCAGTCTGCGTCCGCGACAGAGGAAATGCGTAGTTTTTCGGGCATCTTATCGATGAGTGTGATCTCATGACCGTGAGCTAGCAGCTCCAATGCGACGCTTCGGCCCACCGATCCGGCCCCTGCGATGACGATTTTCATGCTTATGCCTCCAGCTCCGGAGGATTCGACAACTGCTCACGCAGCGGTGCCGTATCCGTCCCGTTGATCGCGAAGTAGAGTTGATCGTGCTCCTGGACGACAAAGTCGGGAGATGCCGTTCGAATCGATCCCAGGCGCGACGTGAAGATAATCCGACAGCCAGTGAGTTCCTCGACGAGCGCGAAACTTAGGCCGTACCAGCTCAGAGACGGTGTCGCATTGACGAGACTAACTGAGCCAGTCGGGTGAGACCAGATGAGTGACGCGTCGGGTGGAAGCATACGGCGCAGCACGGACTCCGCCGTGCGTTGCACGGAGGCCACCGTGGGAATTCCGAGACGCTCGTAGAGGTAGGCGCGCGCCGGGTCGTAAATCCGAGCCACGACGTGTTCGACGTGGAAAACCTCACGTGCGACGCGTGCCGCGATAATGTTCGAGTTATCACCCGAAGACACCGCTGCGAAGGCATAGGCGTCCTTAATGTTGGCCTGACGCAGGCAGTTACGATCCATTCCCACGCCCGTCACTCTGCGGCCCGAAAAATTGGGGGAGAGGCGCGAAAATGCCTTGGAATCGTGGTCAATAATGGCCACGGAATGACCCGCTGCGTCGAGCGTTGATGCCAGGCGGGCGCCGACGCGCCCGCAACCCATGATCACAAAGTGCACGACAACAAACTACTCCGCTCCGCGCCGAATAGCCACGCGTGCTCAATTCTTCGTTCCCGGTGGTGGGCGTTGTGGACTACGCTTATGCACTGTGATGAATTTGTTGGCCTATGCGAAGCGCGTGCTCATCGGACGCCCGATGCGATCGGACGCGATGGGCCACCAGCTTCTTCCCAAACGCATTGCACTCCCGATCTTCGCCTCAGACGCGTTGTCTTCGGTAGCTTACGCGCCCGATGAAGTCCTTTTGACGCTGGCGCTTGCAGGTTCGATGGCGGCCCTGCAGTCGGTGTGGGTGGGCGTCGTTGTCGCCCTGGTCCTTGCCGTAGTTGTCGCCTCCTACCGTCAGACAGTCCACGCCTACCCGTCGGGTGGTGGCGATTATGAGGTTGTGACCACGAACCTTGGTCGATACTGGGGTCTTCTCGTGGCCTCGGCTCTGCTGGTTGACTACATTTTGACGGTTGCTGTCTCAATTTCTTCCGGCGCTAACTACATCACGACGGCTGTTCCTGCATTGCTCGGTCACGAGGTCCCCATCGCGGTTGCCCTCGTCGTCATCTTGGCGACCCTCAACCTGCGTGGCACGCGCGAGGCCGGTAGCGCGTTCGCGGTTCCCACTTACGTTTATATGGGTTCCATCGGGCTGATGGTCGTCGTTGGCTTCGCGAAGCTGGCGATGGGCCAACTGGGACAGGCTCCGACGGCAGCCTATGATCTTGTCGCAGTCCCTGGGCATGTTGACGGCCTGGCCGGTCTGGCGGGCGCCTTCCTACTGATGCGTGCGTTCTCCTCGGGATGCGCGGCTCTGACGGGCGTGGAAGCCATCTCGAATGGCGTCCCGATGTTCCGCCGTCCCAAGTCGCGCAACGCTGCGACGACACTGGCAATGCTGGGTGCAATCGCGGCATCCATGATGATCTCAATCCTTGTGCTCGCCAGGCTGACTGGTGTCAAGATCGTGGAGGACCCTGCGACACAGTTGACCCTCAGCGGTGCTCCTGTCTCCGAGAAAACACCCGTTGACCCAGCGATTTCTCAGATCGCATCGGCTGTCTTCGGGCAGGGGTCCATCCTTTTCATCCTCATCACCGTGGTCACTGGATTCATCCTGGTCCTGGCCGGGAACACGGCGTTTAACGGCTTCCCGACCCTGGCGTCGGTCCTCTCGCGTGACGCTTTCTTACCCCACCAGATGGAGCGCCGCGGCGACCGCCTTTCGTATTCGAATGGCATCGTTGTTCTCACGGTCGCAGCGATTGCGCTGATCGTGGGTTTCCACGCACAGACCACGCGTCTGATCCAGCTCTACGTCGTCGGTGTCTTCATTTCCTTTACCCTTTCGCAGCTGGGCATGATTCGTCATTGGAACCGGCAGCTGCGCACTCGCCAGTCTGGTCAGGAACGCATGAGTGTGCTGCGCTCGCGCGCTGTCAATATCGTCGGCTTCATGATGACCGGTGCGGTCCTCCTCATCGTCCTGGCTACCAAGTTCATGCATGGTGCGTGGATCACGCTGGTGATGATCGCCGTCGCATACGGACTCCAAATCGCAATCCACCACCACTACGAGACTGTCCGTAATCAGCTGCGTGTTGACGACTGGCACGCGCGGCGCGCGCTGCCCACCCGTGTGCGTGCACTTGTCCTCGTGTCGTCACTGTCGCGCCCAGCGATGCGAGCGATCGCGGCCGCCCGTGCGTCCTCGCCGACCTCGATCGAGTTGGTTTCGGTCGTCGCCGACGATGAGGAAGAAAACAAGATTCTGCGCCAGTGGAGGGCCTCGGGTGTTCCGGTCCCGCTGACACTGCTCTCAGCGCCCTACCGCGACATCTCCTCGGTTATCCTGCAGTACGTGCGAGGGCGCCGCCGCGCCATGCCCACGGAGATGCTCGTCATCTACATGCCGCAGTTCCTGGTGGCTCACTCGTGGGAGAACTTGGTCCACAACCAGTCCGGTCTGCGCCTGCGTGCTGCGCTGCTGAGCGTGCCGGGTGTCGTTATCACGATCGTGCCCTGGCAGCTGGGCGAGGACGACGTCGTCGAAGGTCGTCAGCGTGTCAATGATCCGTTCCTGCGCGTAGGGGTCCCTTCCTTGACCGAGCCGTCTGCTCGCGCTGTAGAACCCGCTGATCGCCGGGGTCCCGCTGTCGCTGAGGAGACCTCATGAGTCCCCGTTCGCCTCGCCGCCGCCCGTCGCAACGCCGTCGTTCCGATTTCGCGCGTGTGCGTGCGGGCATCGGCGAGGTCCTCGAGTTGAGCGTCGGTGAACCCGCTCATGGAGGTGCGTGCGTCGCTCGCGATGCCAGTGGCCGCGTCGTGTTCGTGCGGCACACAGCCCCGGGCGAGGTCGTCCGCGCACGCGTCACCGCGGTCCAGAAGAATCTCGCGTGGGCCGATGCAGTGGAGATTGTTTCCGCTTCTGCTGATCGCGTCGAGTCTGTGTGGCCACAGGCTGGTCCTGGCGGCGTTGGCGGCGGTGAACTCGCGCACCTGAGGCCCGCCGCGCAACGCGAGTGGAAGCAGCGCGTCATCGCCGGGCAGCTGCGGCGTGTGGGAGGTGAGGCCCTCGCCGAGGCCGTTGCCTCTCTCGGGGGAGTACACGTCGCACCGGCGGTGGGAGATGAGGACCCGAGCGATCCTCTGACCGGTCGTCGCTCGCGCATTGACGTCGTCATCGATGAGGCCGGGCGCGCCGGAATGCATGAGTTCCGAGGTCGCCGCGTCATCGCTCTGGATGATATGCCGTTGGCTGTCCCCGCGATTCGCGAGCTGGGTTTGTTCGATGAGGAAACGCCTTGGCGACACCTATGGAAGCCGGGGGAGCGCGTGCGCGCGGTGGCGCCCTCCACGGGTGCGCCGATCATCGTGATAGGCCAG
The DNA here is from genome assembly GCF_963540955.1 of Actinomyces bouchesdurhonensis. Taxonomy (NCBI): domain Bacteria; kingdom Bacillati; phylum Actinomycetota; class Actinomycetes; order Actinomycetales; family Actinomycetaceae; genus Actinomyces; species Actinomyces bouchesdurhonensis. Next base: position 10,832 of record NZ_CAUTSL010000026.1, on the reverse strand, counting down.
GATTCCTACGCAGCGGACGGAACGCGCATCGACGTAGATACTGTGCGCTGGGACGTGCCCGTCGCTGGAACACTCGAGTCTTACGACGTGCGCCCCTCCGGTTTCTGGCAGACGCACGTGCGAGGCGCCCAGGTGCTCGCGAACGCCGTCGTTGCTGGCGCGTTCGGCGCGGACGAGTCCGGGGTCGGTCGCGCTGTCATGGAGTTGTACTCGGGAGCTGGTCTTTTCTCTGTGCCGTTGGCGCGCGCTGTCGGCGAGACAGGCCGCGTCGTGACGCTCGAGGGCGAGGAGGGCGCCGTGCGTGACGCTGGTGAGAACCTCGCCGCCTTCCATTGGGTTGACGCCTTCGCAGGGAATGTAGACCGCGAAGGAGTCGTCGATCTGGCGGGTCAGCTGGGAGCTGTCCCGGACGTTGTTGTGGCCGACCCGCCGCGGGCAGGCGCGGGCGCCGAGGCCTGCCAGGCCATCGCGGCCACGGGCACTCCGCGCGTCGTCCTAGTTTCCTGTGACCCGGCCGCCGGCGCACGCGACCTGCGCGCCCTCACCGAAGCCGGTTATACGCTCGAATCTTCGCAGGCGTGGGACCTCTTCCCACACACCCACCACGTGGAAATGGTTTGCACACTCACCCGCTAGCGGTGCTTCCTGCGCTCCTGCATGCGTGAACCCCATGAGGTTTGTGTGCGGGCCTCAATCGCGCGGCGCTGGTCGCGGTACATGCGATCCACCAGCTCGCGCTCGGACACCCAGCCGACGACTCGTCGATCGACGTCAACGACCGGTAGAGCCTGCAGGCCTGTGCGCCGCAGCGCCCCAAGAACCTCGGATGGGAGAGCTGAGGCAGTGACGGCCTCGTCAATGAGAGGCAATTCCGACATGGGTGAGTCCAGTGAGCCGTCCTCCTGTGTCAGCTCCGCTAAGCGTAGCGAGGAAACGAGTCCCGTGAAGCGTCCTTCCTCATCCACAACGGGCAGTGCGGTCTCCTTCGTGCGGCGCAGCGCAGACAACGCGGAGGCGACGGACCGTGACGACACGAGGACCTCGGGGGCGGGGGTCATCCACTGTGATGCCGCGCGTGTGCCCAGGAGTGTACCTTCGACCGGGTCATCGAGCACGTCGCCTCGACGGCGAAGCTTCTCCGTGTAGATCGTCGCCCGGGTCAGGAAACGCGACGCCCCCGTCGCGATCACGACTGCGAGCATCATCGGTAAAATCAGTGAGAACTGGCCCGTCATCTCTACGATGATGAGCACCGCGGTCATCGGAGCGCGCGCCGCACCTGCGAAGGCCGCGCCCATGCCGACCACCGCAAAGACCCCGACAGGCGAGTTGGTCAGCGGCGACAGGAGCATACCGTAGGCGCCGCCCGCCATCGCGCCAATGAATAGTGTCGGTGCGAAGACGCCGCCCGAGCCGCCCATACCGATAGTGAAGGAGGTGTACAGGGCGCGTCCTATCATGAGCGCCAGCAGGAAACCAATCGAGTAGGAACCCGCGATCGCCTGCTCCTCCAGCGGATAGCCTGATCCGTACATGTAGGGGAACGCGACGAGGCCCGCGCCGAGGAACAAGCCCAAGATACCCGGGCGCGCCCACTCGGGCAGGCGCGTCCGCGCCCACACCCAGTCGATGAAGTCTTCTGAGGAATAGAGAATCTTCGAAAAAGCGAGGCCGCACAGTCCAGCGACCAGACCGAGGAGAGCCACCCACCACATGTCCGACATGGACGCAAAAGTTAGGTTGTCGGCCACCCGCACGACCATCTCATCACCCTGGAGGACACGTGCCACGATGGAGGAAGTGACGGCGGACAGTACGACGAAGCCGAAGGTCTCTGCCGTGAACTCGACAAGGATCACTTCCAGGGCGAATACTGCACCGGCGAGCGGCGCGTGGAAGGTTGCCGCGATACCCGCTGCCGACCCGCATGTGGCGAGCAGGACGACGCGAGAGACAGGCATGTGCATCCACGAGGCAATGGTTGAACCAAGCGAGGCGCCTACCTGAACGATCGGACCCTCGCGTCCTGCCGAACCGCCTGAACCGATGGTGAGGGCCGAGGCCAGAATCTTCACGACCGCGACACGCCCCGGAATGCGTCCACCCTTGCGTCGGACAGCGAGCATGACCTCGGGGATGCCGTGACCCTTCGCGGAAGGCGCAAAACGTTGGATGAGTGGGCCATAGATAAAGCCAGCGATGGCGGGGGACAGTAGGAGGAATAGCCACGGGGACCAGCCCCACAGGCCGTGTGCCTGTCCGATGTGCGTCGTGTACTCCTCGACACCGGTTGATACCCAGGTCCATGCTCGGATCGCTAGGTTAAAGAGGACAGCGGCAGCGCCAACCACCGCGCCGACGAGCGCGGCTGCCACGCCGAGCAACGAACGGTGTGCGGCAATCGTGTGGCCGACGCGAACGCGCGTCCCCGCGGCCATCTGATCGTGGTGCGGGGACTTCGTTAACGGTGTCACAGGTTAGCGATCTCAACGTGAATGGGATTATCGGTGTCGATACCCCAGACGGTCCGGTAGAAGGACAGCTCGGACAGCCACGCATCTTTGATGTTGCGCGCCGATCGGAAGCCGTGCCCCTCGCTCCCGTAGAGCTTCAAGGCCACGGCGTTTCCGTTCGAACGCAGCGCCTCGTACATCTCCTCGGCTTGCTCTGCGGGCACAACCGCGTCGTCGGTCCCATGCAGGAGCAACAGGGGGGCCGTTATGTCCGCCACGTGGTTGATTGGTGAGCGCTGAGTCCACACGGGGTCGGACATGTCACTGCTGCCCATCAGGATCGAGTCGTAATGCGACTCGAACTTGTGGGTTGTCGCCGCCAGCTTCGCCAGGTCCGCGATGCCAAAGAAGGAAGTCCCCGCAGTGAACACGTCGGAGGCTGCCAGCGCGTTGAGCACCGTGAAGCCCCCGGAGGAACGCCCACGGATCGCCACGCGCGCAGGGTCGACTCGACCCAGGTCGATGAGGTACTGGGCGCCGTCGATGCAGTCCTGGACATCCATGACACCCCAATGACCGTTCAGGCGTTCACGGTAGGCACGACCAAAGGAAGTCGAGCCGCGGAAGTTCACGTCGAGGACTGCGAAACCTCGGCTGGTCCAGTACTGGAAAGGCACCGACAAGCCGGGGCGCGTGGAGCTGGTTGGACCGCCGTGCACATTGACGATCAGCGGGGGAAGCTCACCCTCGGGGGCCGCGAAGTCGGGATTGACGGGCGCGTAGTAGAAGCCGTGCGCTTCCTCGCCGTCCGAGGTCTTCCACGACAGCATTTCGGCCGGGGACACTAGGGCGGTCGGTACCTCGGCCTCCGAAGAGGGCCGCAATACCGTCGTCTGACCGCGTGACACCTCGACAATCGCCGGCGTATGCGTTGAGGAATCTGCCAGGAATACGACGCGGCCATCAGCAGCGGCGACGTTACCGATCGGCCACCAGCCGGTCGCCCACTCCTCGGTCAGTCCATTATCGATTCGCACGGTGCCGATATGCCAGACCTGGTCTTCGGCCCACGAGCACACCAGGTAGTCGTTGTCGAAGTTATCGTAGGAGTGCAGTCCGAGGTGCCAGTGTGGGTGGGAGAAGGCGCGCTTACCCGGGTGCAGGGAGCGGGTACGCAGGCGCGACATCCACGCGTTCGGCTCCTCACCTTCCTTCCACGTGAAACCCTGGGTGCGGTACAGGTTTGCCCAACCGGAGGAATCATCGACGTGAATGAGATCCCCATCAAGGGTCCAGCGCGGCTCGTAGACGCATACGCCCGGGCGGTCAACCAGGACGACCTCCCGGTCGATCGTTCCCTCAAAGGTCAACGATGCGACGTGCAGCTGCGAGTAGGTCCACGGCATATTTGGATGGTTCCACGACAGCCACGCAAGTTTTGTGCCATCGGGGGAAACCGTCGGGGCTTGGGCGAAGTCTGTTCCGCCAAAAACGGGGATGATCGCATCATCATTGCGCGCTGCTGACCCGTCCAACGGGATTGCGACGATCGAGTTTACGGGTTCGCCATCGCCCGAGTGATCCTCAGCGACCGCGTAGACGAGGTCTCGCACGTCGGCGATCCAAAAGTCTCCGTAGCGGACCTTCGACAGAGTCGTCAAGGGGCGCGCGCCTCGGCGCGGCTCCGAGGTGTCAAAGGCGTAAACACGATCGTCCGTGCGGTCGGAGAACACGATAAGCCCGTGGTGAACCGCGTAGGCTTTGCCGCCGTACTCGTGGACTCGCGTGCCGACATCGGGCAGTCGGACACCGTCGATCAGTGGCAGGACCTCTCCCGTTTCACCGGTGGGGCGACGGCGCAGAAGTGTTCCGCGTCCTCCCTCCAGCGGATGCCCCTCCACCCAGTAGGTGTCCGGACCATCGACGCGGACCTGCGACAGGGTGACGGAACGAGCAGTGAAAGAATCGCCCGTGATCGGGGACTTCCAGATGCCGTGGGGCGCGACGGTGACGGACATAGTGCCTCCATAGATCGGTTGGCGTACCAATACCTGTATCTTAATGCGCGCGTAGGAGCACCGCCTGTATCGGGAGGTCAAGCGTTCCCAATTTGATCTGTAGGTGAGACGATGGGCATCTACACTAGGAGGCATGTCTGGAGCACCACACGCGCGTGATCTGCTGTCGCGCTGCGCCACCCCTCGGGAGCTACGTCGCCTCGAGCGCGGACAGCTCGATCGGCTCGCAGCGCAGATCCGTTCATTTTTGATCGAGAACGTCTCACGAACCGGAGGACACCTGGGTCCAAATCTGGGTGTCGTCGAGCTGACGATCGGACTGCACCGTGTGTTTCGCTCTCCACAGGACACGATCGTATTTGACACAGGCCATCAGACCTACGTGCACAAGCTTCTTACAGGGCGCCAGAACTTCTCGTCACTGCGTCAACCTGGAGGTCTATCGGGTTACCCCTCGCGCGCAGAATCCGAGCATGATGTTGTGGAATCATCCCACGCCTCGGCCTCACTCGCTTGGGTGGACGGTATTTCGCGCGAGAAGCACCGCCGGGGCGAACGAACATGGACGGTCGGCGTCATCGGCGACGGGGCGCTCACCGGGGGACTCGCCTGGGAGGCACTTAACAACATCGCGGCCTCTAAGCATCGTCGCATCGTCATCGTCGTCAACGACAACGGTCGCTCTTATGCTCCGACGATTGGTGGCCTTGCAGACCACCTGGACGCGCTGCGTACTTCCGCGGGTTATGAGAAGGCCCTCGCCTGGGGCAAACAGCACCTGCTCAGTCACGGCACCCCCGGACGCGCCGCCTACGATGCGCTCCACGGCCTCAAATCCGGGATTAAGGATGCGCTCATACCGCAGGTCATGTTCGAAGATCTTGGCCTGAAGTACATTGGTCCCGTCAACGGACACGACATTGGCGCCGTCGAGACGGCTCTGCGGCGAGCCCGCACCCTTGAAGAACCCGTCATCGTCCATATGATTACCGAAAAGGGTCGCGGCTATAAGCCCGCCGAAAAAGACATCGCGGATCGTTTCCATGCCGTCGGCCCGATTCACCCGGAGACGGGGCTTCCTGTTGCCCCCGAGCGTTTCGGATGGACAGGGGTCTTCGCTGACGAAATCTGCTTGCAGGCGGGCGCGCGCAACGACATCGTGGGAATCACCGCAGCGATGATGCTCCCTGTGGGCCTTGGGCCTATGCACGAGGCCTACCCGGGGCGTGTCATCGACGTGGGTATTGCGGAAGCCGAAGCCGTTGCGTCCGCAGCGGGCATGGCGTACGAGGGGGCTCATCCTGTTGTCGCCCTCTACGCGACCTTCCTCAATCGGGCCTTCGATCAGCTCCTGATGGACGTGGCCTTGCACAAGGCGGGTGTGACGCTCGTCCTCGACCGGGCTGGGGTTACCGGTGCCGACGGGGCCTCACACAACGGTGTCTGGGACATCGCCATGTGTTCCCTCATCCCGGGCCTGCGGCTGGCTGCCCCTCGAGATGAGGACACGCTTCGCACCGAGCTACGTGAAGCTCTTGACGTCGATACTGCGCCCACCGTCCTGCGTTACCGCAAAGGTTCCCTGCCAGAGCCAATGCCCGCGCTGCACACCGTCGGGGCAGTGGACGTCCTCCTTGATGAAGCCTGCGCGGATTCGTCCGTTAAGCTCCTGATCGTGGGGGCCGGCGCATGCGCCCCAGACGCCATCGAAGCCGGGAAGCGTCTGGCCGCGGATGGTATCAGCGTCACTGTTGTCGACCCGCGCTGGCTTCTGCCTATTTCGCGTGACCTGACGCAGATGGCATCCACCTACGATGCCGTGATCACCGTGGAAGACGGAATCGTTCACGGCGGCTTCGGATGGGCGCTGCGTGAGGCTTTAGTCGGCTCTGGCATTCCCGTGCGGTGCCTGGGAGTCCCACAGGTGTTTCCTGAACACGGCGATCGCGCCCAGATGATCGCAGGCTTCGGCTACGATGCGGACGGCATCGAGCGTTCTGCGCGAGACCTCGCTGACAAGGTTTCAACGCACTGACGCGCGAGCAAGCTCCCTGGGATATACACGTCGATGCCCCAGGGAATTCTTACCGCCAAGCGGGAGGGCAAGCAGGAAACTGGTTGGGAGTCCTCAGACGCCGAGCGCGTCGCAGATCGGGTCGAGGGTCAGATCAATCTGCCAGTCGCGCGCGCCGCGCGCAACCATCCGCTCCTCAACCTCGTCTCCCGACGGACGTGAAGGATCCAGGGGAGCCCACGCAAGGTAGCGCTGTACCTGTGGGGCAAGCACGACCTCCGGTGCCAAGCCCAATGATGACGCGACACTCGCAACCGCGGATCGGACCGTTCCCAAGCGCGCGGCCGAGGCCTCGTCGATGCGTGCCCACTGGCGAGGCTCAGGGATCGACCCAGGCTGCACAGGCTTACGCTTGGGCGGCAATTCATCCTCGGTCATCGTGGCCACAGAAGCGAGCGCGCGCATCCACTCGTCCTCGAACTGGCGGGCAATGGGGGAGCGGAACTCGTTGATGGACATGAGCGCGCGCCTATTGCGAGGCGGGTTCGAGGCTGCACGCACGAGTGCCGCGTTACGCACCAGGCGACCGGGGGACATGTCGATGCGGCGCGCGATCGACTCTCTGGTCTCCCACAGGGCCTTCAAGACTCCTAAGCCTCGCCGCGAGCGAATCTTGCCTGCGCCTGGCAGCGACCGCCACCGATCAGGCTTCGCAGTTGGGGGAGTTACCGTGAGCGCATACGAGAACTCTTGCTGCGCCCACTCCCAGCGCCCCATCTGATCGAGTCGCTTCGAAAGGCGATAGTACAGTTCCGTCAGCAGTTCAACATCCAGAGCCGCGTAGCGCAGCCACTCCTTAGGTAGGGGGCGCACCGACCAGTCCGACGCCTGGTGGTCCTTCACGAGGCCCAGGCCCAGCACCTGCTCAGCGACCGCCGCCAGGCCGAAACGCTCCAATCCCACCAGGCGCGCGGCGACCTCCGTGTCGAAGAGCGCCGGGGCTCGCAGGCCGACCTGCCGTAGATTCGGCAGGTCCTGGAGGGAATCATGCAGGAGCCACACGTCCTCCACGCCCGGCTGCAGCTCAGCAAGATTGGGTAGGGCATGTGTGTCAAAGAGGAAAGTTCCGACGTCTTCACGTCGGAGCTGCACCAGGTAGGGGTCAGCTCCGTAGCGGAATCCCTGCGCGCGCTCCACATCCAGCGCGATCGGAGTCGAACCTGAGGCGAGGACTCGCGCGGCTGCCTGAAGGTCCCGTCGGGTATTAACAACGGTGGGGATCCCCCCACGCGGCTGTGCAACAAGTTCCGGGTTATCCGTATCGCCCCGCGGCAAGCCGCCGCCGTTGTTGACCAGCACTCAGACTCCTTCAAGATGACGGATCGGAACAATGCCGGCTGTTCGGCGCATCACATCTGCCCATCCGGATAGATGCTCCCCGAGATACTCACTGTTGGGCGTCCACGAGGCGCGAACCTCGACAAACAGAGATGATCCTCGCAGCTCCAGGCCGCCGAAAGTCTCACTCATCTCGCGGGTAACCGTGCCCGTCAGGTCATGGAAGCCAGCACCTGCGCCGTCAAGGCAGTCAATCATCCACCCCCACACGCCCTCGGCGAGCATCGGATCGATCGCCATGTCCGCATCAACCTGAGTGCGCATCTGGCACACGATGCGAAAAACACCGTTCCAACCGATCTGCTCGACAGGATCGTGAAGGATGATCATGCGACCAGTCGATAGGGGTTGCCCCGCACTGTCCTCGTCAATCGTGCGCATTGCGAGCGCAGCCGTGAACGGCGCCAAACGACGAGGCGGGGGCACCTCTTCGAGGACGATATGCGGCAGGTGGTCGGCCTGTCGTAGGGACAGCAGAGCCCGGATAAACTCCTCGGGCACCGCGTTCTCATTCACGGTTAAATCGTACGAGTGTCATCTTTCTTTTTGCTTCAGACGCGCCGCTAAGGGCCATCTCGATAAGTAGTGGGTACGTGTTGCCCGTGACGCATCGAGATGGCCCTAGTGTTTTACAATCCGCGCGGATTACGCAGGATGTAAGCGGTGCGTGGCCCTACATGCACGGTGTCTCCGGAACGGTAGTCCTTACGGTCGTCATCTCCTCCCGTGTCAACGACCGTGTGCCACAGGTGTCCGTACTTGGCGTCCGGCAGTGTGAAATCAACTGCTTCCGGAGCCGCGTTAATCATGAGTAAGAAATCGTCGTCGAGAATCCGTTGTCCGTTCGCATCAGGTTCTCGAATCGCGTCCCCGTTATAGAAGACCATCGTGGAGCGCGCCCAAGGCTGATTCCACTCTTCCTCGGTCATGTGTGCGCCGCTGGGAGTGAACCACTCAATTTCGGCCAGGTCTGACTCGCCACCGCGCTTGGCTGGTCCCTCGAGAAAACGACGGCGGCGCATTACCGGGTGATCGCGGCGCAGGTGGATGAGGTGGCGCGTGAAACGCAGGAGCTTGTAGTCGTGTTCGTCCAGGTCCCAGTTGATCCAGGAAAGCTCATTGTCCTGACAGTAGACGTTATTGTTACCTCGCTGGGTGCGTCCGAGTTCGTCGCCATGGGCGATCATCGGCACGCCCTGGGAGAACATGAGCGTTGTCAGGAAGTTACGCTGCTGACGGTAGCGCAACTCGATAATTTCTTTGTCATCCGTGTCGCCCTCTGCCCCGCAGTTCCACGAGCGATTGTCGTTTGCGCCGTCCGCGCCTCCCTCTCCGTTCGCCTCGTTGTGCTTTTCGTTGTAGGAGACGAGATCACGAAGCGTGAACCCATCGTGGGCGATGACGAAGTTGATGGACGCCATCGGCTTGCGTCCCGTCGTCCCATACAGGTCGGAGGAGCCGGCCAGTCGCGAAGCGAAGTCGGGGAGCGAGGAGAACTCGCCGCGCCAAAAGTCGCGAACGGTGTCGCGGTACTTGCCGTTCCACTCTGACCACAAAGGAGGGAATCCACCCACCTGATAGCCATCGGAACCAACATCCCACGGCTCGGCGATCAGCTTTACCTGTGAGACAACCGGATCCTGGTGGATGAGGTCGAAGAACGCGGAGAGGCGGTCGACTTCAGCGAACTGGCGGGCCAGCGTGGAGGCCAGATCGAAGCGGAACCCGTCAACGTGCATCTCAGTGACCCAGTAGCGCAGGGAGTCCATGATGAGCTGGAGGACCTGCGGGGAACTCATCAGGAGGGAGTTACCTGTGCCTGTTGTGTCGAAGTAGTGCTGACGGTCGCCGTCCACGAGGCGGTAGTAGGAGGGGTTGTCGATGCCGCGGAAGGACAGGGTCGGACCCATGTGGTTACCCTCGGCCGTGTGGTTGTAGACCACGTCCAGGATGACCTCGATGTTTGCTGCGTGCAGTGCTTTGACCATCGCCTTGAACTCGGAGACTTGGGCGCCCGGTTCTTTCGACGCCGCGTAGGCGTTGTGTGGGGCGAAGTAGCCGATGGTGTTGTAACCCCAGTAGTTTGAAAGACCCTTTGCCTGCAGTGTCGTGTCGTTTGTGAACTGGTGGATCGGCATCAGCTCGACCGTGGTGACGCCGAGCTTGGTGAGGTGCTCGATGATGGCCGGGTGTGCCATGCCTGCGTAGGTTCCGCGCAGCTCTTTGGGGACGTCAGGATGCCGCATCGTCATGCCTTTGACGTGGGCCTCATAAATGATCGACTCTGAATAGTCGTGTCCTGGGCTGTGGTCGCCCTCCCAGTCGAAGAATGGGTTAACGACGATGGAGAGCATGGTCGCCTTACTGGAGTCACCTCCTTTGAGCTTGAGCGGGTCGTTGGCCTGGTAGGACAGGAGGTTGAGCGAATCGCTGAGTTGTCCTTCGATGGCCTTCGCGTAGGGATCGAGGAGCAGCTTGGATGAGTCGCAGCGTAGACCGTTGGCCGGATCCCAGGGGCCTTCGATGCGATAGCCGTAGCGCTGACCGGCGCGCACTTGCGGTACGTACACGTGCCAGACGTAGGCATCCACCTCGGTCATGGGGATGCGTATTTCATTGCGTTTCTCGTCGAGCAGGCACAGTGTCACAGACGTTGCGACCGATGAGTAGATCGCGAAGTTCGTGCCGGTTCCGTCAAAGGTGGCACCCAGTGGGTAAGCCTTACCAGGTCGAGTTTCCATACCGATAAGGGTGGCACGAATGCTGTGCGAGTGGCGACAATCCGCACAAAAATGAGCATGTGACTTGGATAACTATCGTTTGGTTTTGCATTTCTGCCCGTAGGTCTGTTAAGGTTTTACCCGTTGTGAAGAGCGGTAAACGTTCTGAGAACTGCGGATGTGGCTCAGTTGGTAGAGCATCACCTTGCCAAGGTGAGGGTCGCGGGTT